>NZ_VWWM01000043.1:0-77351 GCF_011752945.1 Paraburkholderia sp. Cy-641 | reverse complement strand
CCGGTAGCAACGCAGGCGCGACGAATACCGAAGCGCCCGCAGCGGCACCGGCCGCCAAATCCGCGCCATCCGCGGCGAGCGAAGAACGCGCGCCCGCGGCGACACCCGGCGCGAGCGGCGGCGCAGGCAACAGCGCGAGCAGCGGGACCAGCAACGCCGCCAGCAGTGGCACGAACACAAGCGCGCCCAGCACCAGCGGGAGTGCCGCGCCCGGGTCCGCGCCTCAAGCCGCCCAGGCTCAGCAGCCGTCACAACCGTCCGCCGCCGCGAAAGCACCCACCCAAGCACCCACCCAGGCACCCACCGGCGCTTCCGCGCAGGCCGCCGCCGTTCCGCCGCCCTACTACGTCAGCCCGCAGTTGCGTTATGGCGGCTACATGGTGTTCCGCAACCTGATCCCGTCGCCGATACTCGAGGCGCAAGCCACCGAGGAATTCGGCCAGATCGTCTACGGCGCCGAGCACGCGAACCGTCTCTATAGCGACACCGACCCGCACGTCACCCGCGTGCGCTCGATCGTCGACCGGATGATTCCGTACTCGCTGAAATGGAACGAGCGCGCGAAGGGCTGGAAGTGGGACCTGGCCGTCATCCGCTCGAACGACATCCGCATGTACTGCTTGCCGGGTGGCAAGATCGTCATTTATGGCGGACTGCTCGACCGGGTGCGCCTGAACGACAACGAACTCGGCATGCTGATCGGCCACGAGATCGCCCACGCCTTGCGCGAGCATGCGCGCATGCGGCTCGGTCAGCTTCAGGAGAGACAGCTCGATTCGTCGGGCACGATCCCGCAACTGTTCGGACTCGCCGATCTCGGCATGGCGCCGCTCGGCATCGGTTCGCGTCTGCTGGAAATGAAGTACGAAAGCACCGACGAAACCGAAGCCGACGTGATCGGCAGCGAAATCGCGTCGCGCGCGGGCTTCGATCCGCGCGCGGCGGTCACGCTCTGGGACAAGCTCGCGCTGGCCACGGGCAGCAGCCGCGAGCACGGCTTCATCTACGTGCATCCGTACACGCCGGCGCGCCGCGAGGACATCATCAAGCGGCTGCCGGACATGCTGCCGCTCTACGCGAAGGCAATCGGCAAGAGCGTCGACGCCTTGCCCGATTACGCGGGCCTCGGCCGGCCGGTTCGCAAGCAGGCGCGCAACTGACCGCTCCCTGTCCGGCCCGAAGACGCGGGCCACCCGGGCGCGCTGCGGCTTACGCCCCGGTTTAGCCGGCGCCCATGGGCCGGCACCGAGGCGCGCGCCTTACTTCTTGACCTTGTGGTCGTAATCGACGGTCAGCGGCGCATGGTCGCTGAACTTGATGTCGCGGAACACGTCGGTACGCTTCGCCTTGCCCGCGATGCCCGGCGTCGCGATCTGGTAGTCGATCCGCCACCCGACGTTCTTCGCATACGCCTGGCCGCGATTGCTCCACCACGTGTACTGTTCCGGGCGCTGGTCGAGCGTGCGGAACACGTCGACATAGCCGACCTCGTCGAACAGCTTGTCGAGCCACGCGCGCTCTTCCGGCAGGCAGCCCGAGTTCTTCTGGTTGCTCTTCCAGTTCTTGATGTCGATTTCCTTGTGGACGATATTCACGTCGCCGCACACGATCACCTCGCGCTCGCGCGAAAGCTCGGCCAGATGCGGCATGAACTCGTCCATGAAGCGGAACTTGGCCTGCTGGCGCTCCTCGCCGCTCGAACCGGACGGCACGTACACCGAAATCACCGACAGCTTGCCGAAGCGCAGTTCGACATAGCGCCCTTCGGAATCGAACTCCTCGCTGCCGAAGCCGATCACCACCTCGTCCGGTTCGTGACGCGTATAGACGCCCGCGCCGCTATAGCCCTTCTTCACCGCATGCTGGAAATAGCCGGTGAAATCGTGCGGCGCCATGAATTCCGGTGTCATGTCGTCCTGCGAGCATTTGATTTCCTGCACGCACAGCACGTCGGCTTTCTGCTCGCCGAACCAGTCGAAAAAGCCCTTCTTCGCCGCCGAGCGGATGCCGTTCAGGTTCGCGGTAATCACACGCAACATGGTGTTCCTCTTAGGTTCGATTCGTTTCCAAAGCCGGGGCGTCGAGCCGTTTTCATTCGACCTTGACGCCCTTCAGCGATTCTTTCGCAGGCGGATATTCGAGCTTCAGCGCGTCGAGCGTGCGCAGCAGCAGTTCGGCCACCATCACGTTGCGATGTGTCTTCGAGTCGGCGGGAATCACGTACCACGGCGCGTATTCCGTCGACGTCGCGGCAAGCGCGTTGTCATACGCCGACTGATACGCGTCCCACTGCTTGCGCGCTTCGAGGTCCGACACGTCGAATTTCCAGTGCTTGTTCGGATCGTCGATACGCGCCTGCAGACGCGCGCGCTGCTCGTCTTTCGAAATGTGCAGCATGCACTTGAGAAGGGTCGTGCCGCTGCAGCTCAGCATCTCCTCGAACTGGCGGATATGAGCGCAGCGCCGCTCGAACGCCTCGGCATCGAGTTCGCCGAGCACGGTCGGCACGAGCAGGTCTTCGTAGTGGCTGCGGTTGAAGATGGTCAGCTCGCCGGCCGCGGGCACCTGCGCATGCACGCGCCACAGAAAATCGTGCGCCAGTTCGACGGGCGTCGGTGCCTTGAACGGCACGACGCGCAAGCCGAGCGGATCGACTTCGTGGAACACCGCGCGAATCGTGCCGTCCTTGCCGCTCGTGTCCATGCCTTGCAGCACGAGCAGCACGCGGCGTTTCCTCTGCGCATGCAGGCGCTCCTGCAGATTGTCGAGCAGCACGCCGATCTCGGAGAGCCGCGCGCGATCCGCGTCTTTCGAGCCGCTCGAAAACGGCTTTGCCGCCGGATCGAAATCTCCCAGCGAGAAGCGGTTTTTCTTTTTGCCGTCGTCGAAACACGGCACGCGGAAATCGTCGAGTTCGGGTTGCTTCGCCATGCACACACTCCGTGATCTGCGTTCGAGGGACTCGCCCAAGCGGGACCGCCAAATGAAACGGGCCGTTGCCCTACTTTCGTTTCCGGCAACAGCCCGTCATGGCGCGAGCGTCACCGCTCGCGCCGCACTGCATCGACTCAGGACAGCTTCTTCTTCAGCAGTTCGTTCACCTGCGCCGGATTCGCCTTGCCCTTGGTCGCCTTCATCGCCTGGCCGATCAGCGCGTTGAACGCCTTCTCCTTGCCGGCGCGGAATTCGTCGACCGACTTCTGGTTCGCGGCGAGCACTTCGTCGATGATCGCTTCGAGCGCGCCGGTATCCGAAATCTGCTTCAAGCCCTTCGCCTCGATGATGCGGTCGGCGGCGGCTTCGTCGGTGGCTTTTTCTTCCCAGATCGCGAGGAAGATTTCCTTCGCGATCTTGTTCGAGATCGTGCCGTCGGCAATGCGTTGCAGCAGCAGCGCGAGTTGCGCGGCCGACACCGGGCACGCGGCAATGTCGAGCCCTTCGCGATTCAGTTGCGATGACACTTCGCCCATCAGCCAGTTCGCCGCGACCTTCGCGTTGGCCGGACCGATCTTCGCGACCACCGCCTCGTAGTACGCGGCCATCGCCTTGCCCGACGTCAGCACGTTCGCGTCGTAGGGCGTGAGGCCGTACTGCGATACGAAGCGCTGCTGGATCGCTTCGGGCAACTCCGGCATCTCGCTCTTCACGCGCTCGACCCACGCGGCGTCGATCACGAGCGGCATCAGGTCGGGGTCGGGGAAATAGCGGTAATCATGCGCGTCTTCCTTGCTGCGCATCGAGCGCGTTTCGCGCTTGTCCGGATCGTACAGACGCGTTTCCTGCACCACGGTGCCGCCGTCTTCGATCAGTTCGATCTGGCGGCGCACTTCGTACTGGATCGCTTCTTCAAGAAAGCGGAACGAGTTCAGGTTCTTGATCTCGGCGCGCGTGCCGAATTCAGCCTGACCGACCGGGCGCACCGACACGTTCGCGTCGCAGCGGAACGAGCCTTCCTGCATGTTGCCATCGCAGATGCCGAGCCACACGACGAGCGTATGCAGCGACTTCGCGTAGGCAACCGCCTCGGCCGCGCTGCGCATTTCCGGCTCGGTGACGATTTCGAGCAGCGGCGTGCCGGCGCGATTCAGGTCGATGCCGGTCATGCCCGCGAAGTCTTCGTGCAGCGACTTGCCCGCGTCCTCTTCCAGGTGGGCGCGCGTGAGGTTGATGGTTTTCTCGTACGCTTCCTTGCCCGCCTTTTCATTGGCCGGCACCTGGATCGTCACCTGGCCGCCCTGCACGACGGGAATTTCGTACTGGCTGATCTGATAGCCCTTCGGCAGATCGGGGTAGAAATAATTCTTGCGCGCGAAGATGCTGCGCGGCGCAACCGTCGCACCGATCGCGAGGCCGAATTGAATCGCGCGCTCGACCGCGCCGCGGTTCATGACCGGCAGCGTGCCCGGCAGGGCGAGGTCGACGGGGCTGGCCTGCGTGTTCGGCGCGGCGCCGAATTGCGTCGCGGTGCCCGAGAAGATTTTCGACTGCGTCGACAACTGCGCGTGGGTCTCCAGACCGATCACGACTTCCCATTGCTTGGTCATGGTGCTCACACTCCTGCCGGTGCCTGACGATGCCAGTCGGTGGCGCGCTGGAACGCGTCGGCCACCTGCAGCATCCGGGCTTCGTTGAAATAGTTGCCGATAATCTGCAGACCGACCGGACGCTGCGCATTCGCACCCGCGCCGAAGCCGCACGGCACGCTCATGCCCGGCAGGCCGGCGAGGCTCACCGACAGCGTGTAGATGTCGGCCAGATACATCTGCACCGGATCGTCGCCCTTCGCGCCGAGGTCCCATGCAACGGAAGGCGCGACCGGCCCCATGATGACGTCGCACTGCTTGAACGCTTCCTGGAAGTCCTGCGCGATGATGCGGCGGATCTTCTGCGCCTGCAGGTAGTACGCGTCGTAATAGCCATGCGACAGCACATAGGCGCCGACCAGAATGCGGCGCTTCACTTCGGGGCCGAAGCCTTCGGCGCGCGACTTCTTGTACATGTCGAGCAGATCGCGGTACTCGGCCGCGCGATGGCCGAAGCGCACGCCATCGAAACGCGACAGGTTCGACGAGGCTTCCGCCGGCGCGATCACGTAGTAGACCGGAATCGACAGTTCGGTTTTCGGCAGCGAGACGTCGACGAGCGTCGCGCCGAGCGCTTCGTACTGCCTGAGT
Organism: Paraburkholderia sp. Cy-641; assembly: GCF_011752945.1. Classification (NCBI taxonomy): domain Bacteria; kingdom Pseudomonadati; phylum Pseudomonadota; class Betaproteobacteria; order Burkholderiales; family Burkholderiaceae; genus Paraburkholderia; species Paraburkholderia sp. Cy-641. The sequence goes on along the minus strand of NZ_VWWM01000043.1, from coordinate 72,177 downwards.
GCCGCGTCGATCGACGCGCGCACGTCGTCGGCAAGACCGGCGCCGAAGTACTCCTTCGGCAGGCCGATGCGCAGACCGGCGAGCGGCTTGGCCGCGCCGCCTTCCTGCCAGGACTTGCCGAGATAGCGCGTGTAGTCTTCGTCCTCGCGCGCGAGGCTCGTCGAATCGCGCTCGTCGAAGCCGGCCATCGCGTTGAGCAGCAGCGCGCAGTCGGCGGCGCTCTGCGCCATCGGGCCGCCCTGATCGAGCGACGACGCGAACGCGATCATGCCGTAGCGCGACACGCGGCCATAGGTCGGCTTGATGCCGGTAATGCCCGAGAACGACGCCGGCTGGCGGATCGAGCCGCCCGTGTCGGTGCCGGTCGCGGCGGGCGCGAGACGCGCGGCCACGGCCGCTGCCGAGCCGCCCGACGAACCGCCCGGCACGGCCTTGCGATCCCACGGATTCTGCACCGCGCCGAAGTACGAATTCTCGTTGGACGAGCCCATCGCGAATTCGTCCATATTGGTCTTGCCCACGCACACCATGCCGGCGTTCGCGAGACGCGCGACCACGGTCGCGTCGAACGGGCTTTCGTAGTTCGCGAGCATCTTCGAGCCGGCCGTGGAGCGCCAGCCCTTCGTGACGAACACGTCCTTGTGCGCGATCGGCAGGCCGGCGAGCGGGCCCGCCTCGCCGCCGTGCAGCAGCGCGTCGGCGGCTTTCGCCTGCGCGAGCGTCAACTCGGGATCGACCTGGATGAACGCGTTCAGGCTATTGGCCGCGTCGATCCGCTTCAGGTACAGCTGCGCCAGTTCGACTGCGGAGCATTCCTTGGCCGTCAGTGCGGCGCGCAGTTCGGTCAGACTTTTTTCATGCATTGCGTTTTATCCTGGAAAGCGCGGCAGCGTGGTCACGCTGCCGTGAAGGCGTTCGGCTGCCCGCCGGCAAGCCGGGCCGGGAAAGCTTGCGGCGCACCGTGCGCGGCGCCGGCCGGACCACCCGCGAGAGGCTGCGCCGCGCGAAGCGCAGGGCGCTTGCCCGCGAGCCGCGCGGGACATGTGCGAACGCGGCTTATTCGATCACCTTCGGCACGAGATACAGACCGTCCTGCACGGCCGGCGCCGGGCGCTGAAAAGCCTCGCGCTCGACCGTCTCGGTCACGACGTCGTTACGCAGACGCAGCGCGACGTCTTCGATCTGCTCGATCGGGTGGGCAAGCGGCGCGATGCCGGTGGTATCGACCGCCTGCATTTGCTCGACGAGGCCGAAGAAATCATTGAGCTGGGCACGGGTGTGCTCGGCGTCGGCATCAGCCAGTTCGAGCCGCGCGAGATGCGCGATGCGCTTAACATCGGTCAGGGTCAGAGCCATGCAGTCACCGGAAAGAGGTGGAGTGTCGTCACACTTGAAAAAAACCCGCTGTAACAGCGGGTTACGACACGATAGGACAATCCCGAAAAAGGAACGGCAACGGCAAAAAGTGCCCTCCGTTTCCTTCAAAACATCCAAAATTATAAGGTATCATTACGCGTTCGACCCAAACCCGGACCGACTTACCAAGGCCTTACGGACCCTTCCCCAAGAACGTCCGTTGCTTTCCGCCCTGGCTCTGCAACGGCCTCCGGTAGACTCCCTCGCAGCTTCAAGTTCCTGTGGCGCCGCTTCGCCCGGCTGGAGCTGTTATTTTTTCCGCTGCCGCCCTACGCATACGGTGCGAGGCCCGGCCCCCAGCGAGACAGGATTTTGAATGTTCGGCTTTTTGCGCAGCTACTTCTCCAACGATCTGGCGATTGACCTCGGCACCGCCAACACGCTCATCTACATGCGTGGCAAGGGCATCGTGCTCGACGAACCGTCGGTGGTCTCGATCCGCCAGGAAGGCGGTCCCAACGGCAAGAAAACCATTCAGGCAGTCGGCAAGGAAGCCAAGCAGATGCTCGGCAAGGTGCCGGGCAACATCGAGGCGATCCGCCCGATGAAAGACGGCGTGATCGCCGACTTCACCGTCACCGAGCAGATGATCAAGCAGTTCATCAAGACTGCTCACGAATCGCGCATGTTCTCGCCGTCGCCGCGCATCATCATCTGCGTGCCGTGCGGTTCGACCCAGGTCGAGCGCCGCGCGATCAAGGAAGCCGCCCACGGCGCGGGCGCCTCGCAGGTCTATCTCATCGAAGAGCCGATGGCCGCCGCGATCGGCGCGGGCCTGCCGGTGTCGGAAGCAACCGGCTCGATGGTCGTCGACATCGGCGGCGGCACGACCGAAGTCGGCGTGATCTCGCTCGGCGGCATCGTCTATAAGGGCTCGGTGCGCGTCGGCGGCGACAAGTTCGACGAAGCGATCGTCAACTACATCCGCCGCAACTACGGCATGCTGATCGGCGAACAGACCGCCGAAGCCATCAAGAAGGAAATCGGCTCCGCGTTCCCGGGCTCCGAAGTCAAGGAAATGGAAGTGAAGGGCCGCAATCTGTCGGAAGGCATTCCGCGCAGCTTCACGATTTCGAGCAACGAAATTCTCGAAGCGCTGACCGATCCGCTGAACCAGATCGTCTCGTCGGTGAAGATCGCGCTGGAGCAAACGCCGCCGGAACTCGGCGCCGACATCGCCGAGCGCGGCATGATGCTGACCGGCGGTGGCGCGCTGCTGCGCGACCTCGACCGCCTGCTCGCGGAAGAAACCGGCCTGCCGGTGCTCGTCGCCGAAGACCCGCTGACCTGCGTCGTGCGCGGCTCGGGCATGGCGCTCGAACGCATGGACAAGCTCGGCAGCATCTTCTCGTACGAGTAAGCGAGCTTTTCTCCCATGTCAGTAGCGCGGATCTGGCACACGGCCCCTTGCGGGCCGCTTTGCCGTTGGCTGGGCCGCCCAGCCGCCACGCGCTGACCGCGCGCGCCTCTCGCGCCGCCGTCTCACCCAACCGCTCACGCCCCCGGCGCCGACCATGGAATACAGTCCGCCGCCTCTGTTCAAGCAAGGCCCCTCGGCTCTCGCCCGACTGGTGTTCTTCGTCGTGCTGGCGATCGCCCTGCTGATCTCCGATGCCCGCTTCCAGACGCTCGAAATCGTCCGCGGCGTGCTCGGCGCGGGTCTTTATCCGTTGCAGCGCGCAGCGCTCGTGCCGCGCGACATCTTCATGGGCGCCGCCGATCTCGCCGTGACGAGCGCCACGCTGCGCGGCGAAAACGAAAAGCTGCGCGCGAAAGATCTGCTGCTTTCGCAGCAGGCCAACACGGCCGCGACGCTCGCTGCCGAAAACACCCATCTGCGCGCGCTGCTGCAACTATCGCAGCACCTGACCACGCAATCGCTGCCGGCCGAAATCCAGTACGACACGCGCGATCCGTTCACGCAGAAAGTCGTGATCGGACGCGGCGCGCAGCAAGGCATCCAGAACGGCTCGCCGGTCGTCGACGAAAACGGCGTGATCGGCCAGGTCACGCGCGTGTTCCCGCTGCAGGCCGAAGTCACGCTGCTGACCGACAAGGATCTGGCCGTGCCGGTGGAAATTTTGCGCACCGGCTTGCGCAGCGTGATCTACGGCACGCCGAAGGGCGACACGCTCGATCTGCGCTTCGTGCCGATCAGCGCCGACGTGCAGACCGGCGACGAGCTCGTCACGAGCGGCCTCGACGGTGTGTATCCGCCGGGCTTGCCGGTCGCGAAGGTCGTGCGCGTCGACAAGCAGGCCGACACCGCGTTTGCGCGCGTGGTCAGTCTGCCGGTCGCGGCGGTGCGCGGCGCGCGCGAGGTGCTGGTGCTGCACGTTCAGGACAACGTGCCGCCGCGCCCGGCCGACGAACCCGACGCGGCCACGGCCGCGAAGGATGCGAAAGCGAAGAAGGGCGGCAAGGCGGCAGACAGCAAGGGCACGGCGGATAAATCCGCAGCCAAGCCCGGCGACAAGGCCGCAGCCGAAAAACCCGCCGCCAAAGCCACGGAAAAGGCCCCGGCCAAAAACGCCGCTACCGAGAAGAAGTCCGAGAAATCCGCCGACAGGAAGGCCGACAAGCCGGCCGCCGCGAAGACCGCGAAGCCGCAAGCCGCGCCGGGGGCTCAGCCATGAACCGCCCGCAATACATCCTGCAGCCGGTCAATCCGTACTTCATCGCGTTCAGCCTCGCCGCGGCGTTCCTGCTGAACCTGATGCCGTGGGGACGTCTCGCCGGCGTGCCCGATTTCGTCGCGCTCGTGCTGCTGTTCTGGAACGTGCACCAGCCGCGCAAGGTCGGCATGGGCATCGCGTTCCTGCTCGGCCTGCTGATGGACGTGCACAACGCGAGCCTGCTCGGCGAGCACGCGCTCGCGTACACGCTGCTGTCGTACGGCGCGATCACGATCCATCGCCGCGTGCTGTGGATGTCGCTCGGCGTGCAAACGTTCGCGGTCATGCCGCTGCTCGTCGTCGCGCAACTGGTGCCGTTCGTGATCCGTCTGCTGACCGGCGCGGCGTTCCCGGGCTGGAGTTACCTGATCGACGGTTTTGTCGAAGCCGCGCTGTGGCCGCTCGCGAGCGTGCTGCTGCTGATGCCGCAACGCCGCCCGGCCGATCCGGACGACACGCGGCCCATTTGATCCCGCTTCGGGCCCGCCGGCCGCTTTACCGCGACATGTCGCAGTAAAGCCCGCGCCGCCGGCCCGCCCGACGCGCATTGCAGTTCCTGCCACCGGTCCCGACCGGTTTGGGCGCACACTCTGGATGGCCGCGCGCCGGCCTTTTGCTTAAATCGCATGACCGAATTCAAGGACACTCAACAGCAGCTCACGAAATTCCGCCTGCGCGTCGCGGCGGCGGGCCTGTTCGTGTTCGTCTGCTTCGGGCTGATCGGCTTCCGCTTCCTGTTCCTGCAGGTTTGGCACTACAGCAAATACTCGCTGCAGGCCGACGAAAACCGCATTTCCGTCGCGCCGATCGTGCCGAACCGCGGCATCATCACCGACCGCAACGGTGTCGTGCTCGCGAAGAACTACTCGGCCTACACGCTCGAAATCACGCCGTCGAAGCTGAACGACTCGCTCGACAACGTGATCGACAACCTGGCCACGGTCATCTCGATCGACGCGCGCGACCGCCGCCGCTTCAGGAAGCTGCAGGAAGACTCGAAGAACTTCGAAAGCCTGCCGATCCGCACCCGCCTCACCGACGACGAAGTCGCGCGCTTCACCGCGCAGCGCTTCCGCTTCCCCGGCGTCGAAGTGCGCGCGCGGCTGTTCCGCCAGTACCCGCTCGGGCCGACCGCCGCGCACGTGATCGGCTACATCGGGCGGATTTCGCAGCGCGACCAGGACCGCATCGACGACGCGAGCGACCAGAACGACAGCGATCCCGATCACTACGATCCGCGTCTCGACGCCAACAACTACAAGGGCACCGACTACATCGGCAAGATCGGCATCGAGCAGAGCTACGAAACCGAGCTGCACGGTCAGACCGGCTTCGAGGAAGTCGAGGTGACGGCGGGCGGGCGGCCCGTGCGCACGCTGTCGCGCACCCAGGCGACGCCCGGCAACAACCTCGAGCTGTCGCTCGACATCGGTTTGCAGCAGGTGGCCGAGCAGGCCTTCGCCGGCCGCCGCGGCGCGCTCGTCGCGATCGAGCCGTCCACCGGCGACGTGCTCGCGTTCGTGTCGGCGCCGAGCTTCGATCCGAACTCGTTCGTCGACGGCATCGACCAGCAGACCTGGGACGAACTCAACAACTCGCCCGACCATCCGCTCCTGAACCGGCCGCTGCACGGCACCTATCCGCCGGGCTCGACCTACAAGCCGTTCATGGCGCTCGCCGCGCTGACGCTGCACAAGCGCACCACGGGCTGGGGCTTCCAGGACCCCGGCTACTACACGTTCGGCGGCCACACCTTCCGCAACGACGTGCGTTCGGGCCAGGGCTGGGTCGACATGAACCGCGCGATCGTCGTCTCGAACGACACGTACTTCTACATGCTCGCGCATGACCTCGGCGTCAACAACATCGCGAACTTCATGAAGCCGTGGGGCTTCGGGCAGATCACCGGCATCGACATCGCGGGTGAGGCCAAGGGCATCCTGCCGTCGACCGACTGGAAGCGCCACGCGTACCGCCGCCCCGAGCAGCAGAAGTGGTACGAAGGCGAGACGATCAGCCTCGGCATCGGCCAGGGCTACAACTCGTTCACGATCCTGCAGCTCGCGCATGCGACCGCCACGCTCGCCAACAACGGCGTCGTGATGAAGCCGCACCTCGTGCGCGACATCGAAAATCCGATCACGAAGGAAACGCGGCCGGTCGTGCGCGATCCGAGCGACAAGATCGCGGTCCGCCAGCAGGACATCGACTTCATCAAACGCGCGATGGAAGGCGTGGTCACCAACGGCACGGCCGCCAAGGTGTTTGCCGGCGCGCCGTACCAGGCGGCCGGCAAGACCGGTACGGCACAGGTCTACTCGCTGCAAGGCGCGAACTACAGAGGTCACGCACTCGCCGAGCGTCTGCGCGACCACGCGCTCTTCATCGCCTTCGCGCCGGTCGAGCAGCCGAAGATCGCGGTCGCGTTGATCGTCGAAAACGGCGGCTGGGGCGCGGAAGCGGCCGGCCCGATCGCGCGCAAGGTGCTCGACTACTACCTGATCGGCAGGAACAAGCCGGGGGCGGAGGAAGCCGCCGTCGCGGCAGCGGCTTCGGCGACGCTCGACGCGTCCGCGCCGCAGGTCGGCGACGCGCCGCCTTCGAAGGACAGCACGCAGCCGATCAGGATCGCGGCGGGCTTCACGGCATTGCCGGTTCCCGGCGCCTCGGAAGCCGTGGCCGCATCGGCGGCTGTCGCGGCGTCGGCAGCTTCGGCCGCGAATGGGGCATCGGCACCAGCGGCCGCTTCTGCCGCCGCGGCATCCGCTCCGGCAGCACCGGCCGGATCCGCAGCGCAGGCAGCCTCGGCGGCCAAACCGGCTTCGGCGTCCGCCGCCGCGAAAAAATCCACGGCGCGCTCATCCGGCGCGCCACGCAAACCCCGTCCGGCGAGCGAGCCGACGCCGAACGTCGCGGCGCCGTCGCGCGAGGACGCCGCTCAGGACGCGTCGCCACGCCGGCCGGCCGCCGGCGGCATCGACGAATAAGGAGAAAGGCATGCAATTCGACAAGCGCGCCTGGCTCGACCGCATCAAACGGATGTTCGTGGGCTTCGACCGTCCGCTCGCACTGATCGTGTTTCTGCTGCTGTGCGTCGGCATCGTCACGCTGTACAGCGCGACGCTCGACATGCCCGGCCGCGTGGAAGACCAGTTGCGCAACATCCTGCTGACGTTCGTGCTGATGTGGGCGCTCGCCAATGTGCCGCCCAATACGCTGATGCGCTTCGCGGTCCCGCTCTATACGTTCGGGATCGCGTTACTGGTCGCGGTCGCGATGTTCGGCCTCACGCGCAAGGGCGCGAAGCGCTGGATCAACGTCGGCGTGGTGATCCAGCCATCGGAAATCCTGAAGATCGCGACTCCGCTGATGCTCGCCTGGTACTACCAGCGCCGCGAAGGCGTGATGCGCTGGTACGACTACCTGGTCGGCTTCGTGATTCTCATCGTGCCGGTCGGGCTGATCGCCAAGCAACCCGACCTCGGCACGGCCGTGCTCGTATTCGCGGCCGGCTTATTCGTGATTTACTTCGCGGGCCTGAGCTTCAAGCTGATCGTGCCGGTGCTGATCGCGGGCGTGATCGCGGTCGTGTCGATCGCGGCGTTCCAGGACAAGATCTGTCAGCCCGAGGTGCAGTGGCCACTAATGCACGACTACCAGAAGCACCGCATCTGCACGCTGCTCGATCCGACCTCGGACCCGCTCGGCAAAGGCTTCCACACGATCCAGGCGGTGATCGCGATCGGCTCGGGCGGCCCGCTCGGCAAAGGCTGGCTGAAGGGCACGCAGGCGCACCTCGAGTTCATCCCCGAGAAGCACACCGACTTTATTTTCGCGGTGTTTTCCGAAGAATTCGGCCTCGCGGGCGGGATCGTGCTGCTCACGCTATACATGCTATTGATCGCGCGCGGGCTCTATATCGCGGCCAATGGCGCGACGCTATTCGGGAGATTATTGGCCGGATCATTGACGATGGCGTTCTTCACCTACGCGTTCGTCAACATCGGCATGGTGAGCGGGATTCTGCCGGTGGTCGGCGTGCCGCTGCCGTTCATGAGCTACGGCGGCACCGCGCTGACGACGCTCGGCATCGCGGTCGGGCTCATCATGAGCGTCGCGCGCCAGAAGCGCCTGATGCAAAGCTAGCGACGCCTCACGGCACGCACGAACCGGCATGCAATGCGCAAAAGGGCGCTCCACCTGGAGCGCCCTTTTTTCATCGCCGTCATTACTGCGGCTTTACTTCCTTCTGATCGCGCAGTTGCGCGCTCAACTGCTGATACTTCAGACGCGCGGCCGGATCGCCCTGCGCCGCCGCAGCCGCGTAATACGCGCGCGCCACGTTCAGGTTCCGGTCGACGCCGTCGCCGCCGCGTTCGTAGAACGAGCCGGTCACGTATTGCGCGGTCATGTCGCCGCCCTGCGCCGCTTTCTTGTACCAGACGAAGGCCTGCCGGTTGTCGCGCTCGGTGCCGCGTCCGTCGAGGAACTGGTTGGCGAGGGCGAGCTGCGCCTGCACGTGTCCCTGCTGCGCCGCCTTCAGGAACCAGCGATGCGCCTCGGCCGGATCGCGCTCGACGAACTCGCCATCGTCGTACATCTTGCCGTACACGTACTGCGCGTGGGACATGTTCGCGTCGGCGGCCTTGCGCAGCCACTTCTTGCCTTCCTCGACGTTGGCCGGCGTGCCCTCGCCGTTGAGCAGCATCATCGCGTAGTTGAACTCGGCGAGCCGGCTGCCGCGCTCGGCGGCCTGGCGGAACTCGGTCAGCGCCGCGCCGAGATTGCCGGCGTTGTAGTCGGCCACCGCGGACTGCGTCTGCGGATCGTCCGACTTCGCGACCCGGTCCTGCGCGTGCGCGGCATCCCACGCGCCACTCGCCAGCAGCGCTGCCGCGAGCGCCGCCCGCACGCTCATCCGGGCCGCCGCCCGCACGCCGGCGCGCCACGCGACGCCTTGCACTCCGCCGTTCATGACCTCACCTCCTGCAATGCCTGACGGGTCGCGCGCAACATCCAGATGACGTCGGCGGCCAGCGCGATGAAGCGGAACCCCGCCTCGCGATACTGCCGCGCGCTCGCCACATCCATCGCGAAAATGCCCGCGATGATGCCGGCCTTGTCCGCGGCGCTGACGATGCGCGTCATCGCCGCCAGCACGTCGGCGTGCTTCGCGTCGCCTAGATGGCCGAGGCTCGCGGCCAGATCGGCCGGCCCGACGAACACGCAGTCGACGCCCGGCGTCGCCGCGATCTTCTCGACTTCCCGCAGGCCGCGCGCCGACTCGATCTGCACGATCGTCGCGATCTGCGCGTTGGCCGTTTGCACGTAGTCGCGCCGCATGCCGTAGCCGGCCGCGCGCACGACGCCCGCGACGCCGCGCTCGCCGTCCAGCGCCCCGGCGGTCGGATATTGGGTGAGCCGCACAGCGCGTGCCGCATCGTCGGCGGATTCGATATTCGGGAACATCAGCGTGCGCGCGCCGGCGTCGAGCACGCGCTTGACGAGCCACGGCTCGCTGGCAGGCACGCGCACCACGGGCTCGCTCGGCAGATGCGCGGCGGCGATCGCGCGCAATTGCGATTCGACGCCGCCGCTATCGTTCGGCGCATGCTCCATGTCGATCAGCAGCCAGTCGAAGCCGGCATGAGCGAGCGCCTCGGCCGCTGCATCGCTGCCAAGCGACAGCCACAGCCCGAACAGCGACGCGGGTTCCTTCAGACGTTGCTTGAGGGGATTGGTGAAGGTGCTCATCGGCTGGCCTCGCGCAGTTTCGTGACCGGAAGAGTGTCCGGAAGCGGAGTCAGATATGAGGTCAGGCAGAAACCGGGGCGCTGACGGCCCCGATGCCTGCTGCAACGCAATGCGATGACCGGCATGTCTCGCTCCGTGTGCTTGCCGGAACGATCATACCGTGACAATAACGCGAGGGTTCGCTCGCGCGGCGGGGGGAATGAGCAGCGGGGCTAGTCGCGCGCCTGGCCGCGGACCACGTCGGCCCAGCAGTTCGGCGTCTCGTACAGACGCACCTTGTGCAGACGCAGATTCACGCCGTAGTGCGCGTCATAGACGTTAGCGAGTATCTCGAACGCGATCGCGGCGAGGTTCTCGACGGTCGGAATGCGATCGAGCACGACGGTCTTGTGCCCCGCCATGGTTTCGAGAAAGCCGCGCACCTGCGTGTCGCCGGCATAGACCAGAAACGCGTGGTCCCACTTGTCGACCAGATGCTCGTTGGCGAGCGACTTCACGTCGGCGAAGTCCATCACCATGCCGCGATCGGGCGCGCCTTCGGTATCGACCAGGTCGCCTTGCAGCGTGATTTCGAGCACGTAGCGATGGCCGTGCAGATTACGGCACTGGCTGCGGTGATCGGGGATGCGGTGGCCCGCGTCGAATTCGAGTTTTCGGGTAATCGTCAGCACGGCAAATCAGGGAATGTTCAGATACTTGTGGGTCTGCATCGACAGGCGCCACTGCGGATGGCGTTTGCACCAGTCGATCGCGAGCTTCGTGTTGATGTCGCGCGAGGGGCCGTCCATCGGCTGGACGAGGAAATACTCGAAGTCGAGCTTCGCGTAGTCGGCAAGGCGCTGGTTGTCCTGCGGGATCACGACCTTCAGCTCGTTGCCTTTGGTCACGACGAGCGGCGCGTCGGCCTTCGGGCTCACGCAGATCCAGTCGATCGTTTCGAGCACGGGCAGCGAGCCGTTGGTCTCGATCGCGATCTCGAAGCCGGCCGCATGCAGCGCGTCGACGAGCGGCTGGTCCAGTTGCAGCATCGGCTCGCCGCCGGTGCAGACCACGAAACGCTCGCCCTCGCCTTGCGGCCATTGCGACGCGATCATCGCGACCAGTTCTTCAGGTGTGCGGTATTTGCCGCCGTTCTCGCCGTCGGTGCCGACGAAATCGGTATCGCAGAAACGGCACACGGCTTCCGCGCGATCCTCTTCACGGCCCGACCACAGATTGCAGCCCGCGAAGCGGCAGAACACGGCCGGACGCCCGGCATTCGCGCCCTCGCCCTGCAACGTGTAGAAGATTTCCTTGACCGCGTAAGTCATACTGCTATCTGCCCTGTATTCCTGAAGATAATGGCGCGTGATTTGCGCCGCTCGCTGCCCGATGGATGTACCGCCTTGTCGGCGCTCAGACCGGCTCGGTGACTTTTTCACCCGCGAGGTAGGCCTCGTAACCGCGCTTGCGCAGGCGGCATGCCGGGCATTCGCCGCAGCCGAAGCCCCACGCATGCAATTCGGAGCGTTCGCCGACATAGCAGGTGTGCGTCTCGACGCGCACCAGTTCGACCAGTTCGTCGCCGCCGAGCTCGTGCGCGAGGTGCCATGTGTCGGCCTTGTCGAGCCACATGAGCGGCGTTTCGAGCGCAAAGCGCGTGTCCATGCCGAGATTGAGCGCGACCTGCAGCGCCTTCATCGTGTCGTCGCGGCAATCGGGATAGCCCGAGAAGTCCGTTTCGCACATGCCGCCGACCAGCACCTGCAAGCCACGCCGATAAGCAATGGCCGCCGCGATCGTCATGAACATCAGATTGCGGCCCGGCACGAACGTGTTCGGCAAACCGTTGGCCGTGGCCTCGATTTCGATCTCGCGCGTCATCGCGGTGTCGCTGATCGCGCCGAGCAGCGACAGATCGATCATATGGTCGTCGCCGAGACGATCGGCCCATGCCGGAAACGCGCGCGTGACGGCCTGCCGGAACCCCTCGCGACATTCGAGTTCGACGCGATGCCGCTGACCATAATCGAAACCGAGCGTTTCCACCGTGTCGTAACGATCGAGCGCCCACGCGAGACAGGTGGCGGAATCCTGGCCGCCGGAAAACAACACGAGCGCGCTACGCTTAGCGTCTTTGCGGATCACCGTGAAACTCCGTGAATGAGAGTGCCAAGTCGCGCTGCGCGAGGTGCGTCATGCAAGCGACGCGGCGCGACATGTACCGGCACCGCTGCCGGCCAAAGCAGTATAGGTCGCGCGTTGCACGTGAACGTGACTGGGCGCTTATACCGTTGATCGCGTCGATCGTCGGGCGACGGGTTCGCCGCAGGTCGCGCCCGCGGGTCGTGCATAACGCACGGCACTCACGTGTTGCACTGATTCAGCCGCTGCACTGATGCGCGAGTGAAGCAACACGTTCGCATGCAAGTCCTTGAACTGGCGCGATTTTATCACGCGACGTTGAACGCTGCCCTCGACCTGACTCGCGAGCCAGCCGCAGAAACGCAAAGAAACGGATACCACCTGAAACGGAAAAGCCCCAGGAATCTTGCGATTTCCTGGGGCTAAATCCTGGTGGCCTGGGGCGGAATCGAACCACCGACACGCGGATTTTCAATCCGCTGCTCTACCAACTGAGCTACCGGGCCAACGAAGAACGAAACTATATCAAGCGATCCGTAGTTCAGCAAGCCCTTTCATAAAAAATTTTGTCGACCGGCCTTTGCGTGCAATACGTGGCACTCATTCGCCCTTGTTCTTGCCGAGATCGACGCCGAGTTGCTTGAGCTTGCGATAAAGATGCGTGCGTTCGAGGCCGGTCTTCTCCGCGACACGCGTCATGCTGCCGTTCTCGCGCGCGAGGTGATATTCGAAGTAAGCGCGCTCGAAGGCATCGCGTGCATCGCGCAGCGGAATGTCGAACGAGATCGATGCCGTTTGCGCAGTGAGCGCGCCGCCGCCGATGCCGTCGGCCGAGAGTATCGGCAAGGCGGCTGCCGATGCGACCGCCGACGCGCTCACCGGCATCGCCGGCTTCGCGGCCGCGCCTCCCTGCGCCGGCGCATTGCCGCGCGCGAGACCTTGCTCGACCGCCTTCAGCAGCTTCTGCAACGCAATCGGTTTCTCGAGAAAATTGAGCGCGCCGATCTTCGTCGCTTCGACCGCGGTATCGATGGTTGCGTGGCCGGACATCATGATGACCGGCATGGTCAACTGACCTTGCGCGGCCCATTCCTTGAGCAACGTCACGCCGTCGGTGTCGGGCATCCAGATGTCGAGCAGCACGAGGTCCGGCGCCTGACGCAAGCGGAACTCGCGCGCCTCCTGCGCATTTTCAGCGGCCTCCACGACGTGTCCCTCGTCGCTCAGGATCTCCGAGAGCAATTCCCGGATGCCCATTTCATCATCTACCACCAGGATGGTTGCCATTTACGCTGCCCTTGTCTGCACTGTTGCTTTTGTCGTTCCCTGCGACGTACCGCCATGCACCGGATGCGCGCCTGCGCCATGCGCACCGGGTGCCGCCGTGTCGTCCGCCAGTTGAAGGAAGAGGATCGAAATCTGCGCGCCTTCGATCACGTCGCCGGCCTTCATTCGATTGCGAATGTCGATGCGCGCGCCATGTTCGTCGACGATCTTCTTGACCATCGCAAGACCCAGGCCCGTGCCCTTGGCCTTGGTGGTCACGTAAGGCTCGAACGCGCGCGTGAGAATACGCGCGGGAAAGCCCGGTCCGTTATCCGACACTGTCAGACGTACCGCGACGCGTACTTTGCCTTCCGCATCGGGGTCTCCGTATTCTACTGTCCTCGTCTCGAGCAAAACACGCGGATGCTCGACCTCGGCGACCGCATCCTGCGCGTTCTGCAACAGGTTGTGAATCACCTGGCGCAACTGCGTCGCGTCGCCGCGAATCGCGGGCAACGCGGCGAGTTCGACCTGGATCGCGCCCTTGCCTTCCTCGATACCGTACAGCGTGAGCACTTCGCTGACCAGATCGTTCAGTTGCAGATGCGCGAGCACGGCCGGTGGCGTGCGCGCGTAGTCGCGGAAATTGTCGACCATCTGCTTCATCGCCGCGACCTGATTGACGATCGTGGTCGCGCCGCGCTTCAACACGTCCGCATCGGATGGCGCGAGCTTGTCGGCGAGCTTCATCTGCAAGCGCTCGGCGGAAAGCTGGATCGGCGTGAGCGGGTTCTTGATCTCGTGCGCGAGACGCCGCGCGACTTCGCCCCAGGCAATCGAACGCTGCGCGGAGATCACGTCGGAGATGTCGTCGAACACGATCACGTAGCCCGAGGTCTGCATGTCGTCCGTATCGCGCTCGGTGGCCGAGACGAGACGCGCGCCGCGCACGAGCAACGTGAGCGGTTCGGTTTCGCCCGGCACCTGCACCGAGAACTGCTGCTGCCAGTGTCCGCCGTCGTCGCGGCCGTCGCCGCTCGCCGCTTCGCGGTCGGCAAAGGCCTTGCGCACCATCGCGCCGAATTCGCTGAGCACACCGATCTGATCGAGCGACGAACCGAGCACGGTCTGGAACGGCTGACGGAAAATCCGCTCGGCACCGCGATTCGCGGTGGTGATCCTGAACTGCCGGTCGAACACGAACACGCCCGCGGTCAGATTCGCGAGAATGCTTTCGAGATACGCCTTCGAATGCTCGAGCGCGATGCGGTTGTTCTCGACCGCCGCCCGCGCTTCGGACAACTGCCGCGTCATCGCATTGAACGACTGCGTGAGGAAGCCGAGTTCGTCGCGTGACTTGATCTCGCGCTTCGGCGTGTAGTCGCCCTCGGTAATTTCCTTGGTGCCCTGCGCGAGCAGGAACAACGGCCGCGCGAGCTGATTGCCGAGCGCGAGCGCGAGCATCATCGCGATGAAGGTCGCGAGAAACAGCGACAGCGTCAGCGTGCCGATATACATCTTGCGCAGGCCAGTACGGCCGAGCGCCTTCTCCTGATACTCGCGATAGGCGCGCTGCACCGAATCGGCATTGCGCGCGAGCGTGGTCGAGACCGGCTGCGTCAGTTGCAGGAAGCGTTCGGCTGGCTGCAGGAGCGACGCGTTCGAATCGGGAATGCGCTGCACGACGCGCAAACGCAGCGCGCCCTTGCCGCCGTGCGCATGCGGATCGCCGTCCACTTCGCCTTCGATCGCCGCATAGCCGCGACCGCGCGCCTGGTCGATCATCAACGGGGTCGGCAGATCGCTCGGCAGCAGCATCGCGTAGTTGCCGGACGCCTGCGCGACCACGTGCATGTCCGGCGTCGCGCCCGACATGCTGCGGGTCGGCTCGACGATCGTCGCGTCCTGCACGCCGAACTGATCGCGCAAACGCAGCAACGTCAGCGTGGTGCCGGCGGCATCGGCGCTGGCCAGTTGCTCGGACATCAGACGCGCCTTCGTCTGCAGATCGGACAGCGACGCGTCGAGCATGCCGCGCCCGAGATTGAGGCCGGCCGAGAGCGCGGTTTCGACGTTCACGTCGAACCACGATTCGATGCTGCGCGAGACGAACTGATACGACACGATGTAGATGATGCCGCCCGGCACGACGCCGACCAGCGCCATGAAGAACGCCAGCTTCGCGAGCAGCCGCGTGCCGAATTTGCCCGTTCGCAATCGCACGATGATGATGACGACGAGCGCCGCCACCACCAGCAGAAAGATCATCGCGACCGCGACGTTGGCCGCGTAGAGCCACTGGTAGTAGCGGTCGAAGAATTCGGTATTCGCGCTCGCGGCGGCCAGTAGCACGAGCAGCAGCACGGCCGTGACCGCGACCGTCGACACCAGCACGCGCACGACGATGCTGCTGACACTGGTAGGAGATGAGCGCACTTTATTTAGCACGTTCTGTCGCCGTGAAAGTGAAACGCTTCCAGTCGGAGGCGAGGTTCCAGTCGCGGTTGTTCACCGCGTCGATCTGGAACGGCTTGGGCATCAGTGCGATGTCGAGCTGCATGCGCACCGACGCGGTATAGGTTTCGTCGGCATGCACCTGGTTGCGGTCGATCACGTGCCACGACGTGATGTGCTTGATGACCGCGAGCGCATCCTTGAGCGAGGAAAAGCCAAGCTGCAACCCGCCCGACGATACACTCGACACGCGATACTCGCGCGTGAGCGGCTGGAACGACAGGCGCAGGCTCTGCGATACGCTCACTGGCTGCTCGTCGAACCAGTACCAGCGCGGCCGGCTCAGTTCGAAATCGGTCGTGAAATAAAGCGGAATGCCCTTGTTGACCGCGTCTTCGAGATTGCTGTTCAACTCGAAGTCGAAGTGCGCGTCGAGACTCCAGCCGCCGTTGTCGGCCTGCAGCGACGCCCGCTGCACCGCGATCGAATCAGCGTGCGCAGCGCCTGGCGCTGCCAGCCATACGGCCAGCGCGATCCAGAACACGGCAGCGAGCCGAAGCGGGAAGAAGCGTTTGATGGTCACCGTTTCTGAAAGCGCGCGTAGAAAAATCCGTCGTGGTCTGAGTTCGCGCCGGCGCTCTCTTCAGCAGGCTGTCCGGCATGAGAACCGGCCGATGAGTCGGCGGGCGCGCGGGCCACTGAGGGTAAAAGCTGCCCCGGCGCGTCCAATCGTACCGCATCCTGATGCTGGTTTCCAAACCACTGTGCCTGCAACTCGCCTTCTTCGGGGAAGATCGAACACGTAACGTAGAGCAACTCGCCGCCTGGTTTCACGAGCGGCCAGAGCGCGCCGAGAATGCGGCGCTGCTCGGCGGCGAGCGCGGCGATGTCGGATTCGCGACGCAGCCAGCGAATGTCCGGATGGCGCCGCACGATGCCCGAGGCCGAGCACGGCACGTCGGCGAGGATGCGGTCGAACGGCTGGTCGAGGTCGTCGTGCCATTGCGCGGGGTTGCCCGCGTCGCCGATGCGCACTTCTGCTTCGAGCTTCAGCCGCCGCAGGTTTTCGCCGATGCGGCGCGCGCGCGACGCGTCGCTTTCGAGCGCAACGAGTTGCAGCCTGGCGAGTTCGAGCAGATGGCCGGTCTTGCCGCCGGGCGCCGCGCAGGCGTCGAGCACGCGCATACCGTCGCGCGCGCCGAGCAGTTGCGCGGCGAGTTGCGCGCCGGCATCCTGCACCGACACGGTACCTTCGCCGAAGCCGGGAATGCGCTCGACGGGCATCGGCGTGTCAAGCCGAACTGCATGCTCGCCCACCTTGCGCGCGGCGATGTGATCACGCTGCAGCACTTGCAGGTACGCGTCGACGGTCGAATGGCGCGCGTTCACGCGCAACGTGAGCGGACCGTGCGTATTGCCGGCCGCCAGCACGGACTGCCATGCGTCAGGCCACGCGCGCTTCACCGCGTCGATCCACCAGGCCGGATAGTTCCAGCGCGCCACTTCGTCGGCTTGCATGGCGGCGAGAAGCGTCTCGCGTTCGCGCAGGAAACTGCGCAGCACCGCGTTGACGAGCCCCTTCGCGAAGACGAATTCGCGACGCGCGCCGATCGCGCTCACCGCCTGGTCGACCACCGTGAACGGCGTGTAGGCGGCGCTCGCTTCGTCGTCGACGAGCAGCGCGAAAGCGCAGGCGAGCACGTGGGCAACGTGCGGCGGCGGCGCTTTCCTGACGAGCTTCGCGATCAGCCACTCGGCGCTCGCGAGGCGCCGCATCGTGCGGTAGGCGATGTCCTGCACCGCGCCGCGTGCCGCCGCGGCGCTGCCTTCAGGCACGGACACGAGAACGGCTTGCAGCGCCGCGGGCAGGGCCGCGCCGAGACGCACGGCACCGACAGCCTGAGCCGCGCAGTCGAGCGCGAATCCGAGCGATTCGGGCGACAGATGCAGCGCCGACAAACGGGATTCGCGCGAACGCGCCAGCGAAGAAGCAGAACGCGAAGAAGGCTTTGATGTCATGAAGGGAGCAAAGGCGAGCCGCACGGTGCGCGCGGCGCAGTCAGCGCACATTGTAGCGTGGCGCCAGGCGGGGACAGCCGTGGGGGCGGACGATGGCGGCCGGGCAATCGCACAATGGCAGGGAAGGGCGCAAAAAAAGCGGGCCTCGCGGGCCCGCTTTGCGGTATTTCACGCTTCACGCTTACGCGCCGACCAATCCCCCTGCGACTCAGTCGAAGCGCCCCGTGCGCGCCATTTCCGTCAAACGCGCGATGCGCTCTTCGGTAGCCGGGTGCGTAGAGAACAGATTCGCGATGCCGCCGCCCGACAGCGGGTTCATGATCATCATCTGTGCCGTGGCCGGATGGGCTTCGGCAGTCGGAAACGGAATGCCGCTCGCGTAGCGGTGAATCTTGTCGAGCGCCGAAGCAAGCGCCTGCGGGTCGCCCGAAATCTGCGCGCCGCCACGGTCGGCTTCGAATTCACGGGCACGCGAAATCGCCATCTGGATCAGCGCACCGGCGATCGGCGCAAGCAGCGCAACCGCGATACCGGCGATCGGGTTCGCGGGACGGCCGTTTTCATCGCGGCCGCCGAAGAACATCGCGAAGTTCGCCAATGCGGAAATCGCACCGGCCATCGTTGCCGAGACCGTCGAGATCAGGATGTCGCGGTGCTTCACGTGCGCGAGTTCGTGCGCCATCACGCCGCGCATTTCACGCTCCGACAGCACGCGCAGAATGCCCGTGGTGGCCGCGACCGCCGCGTTCTCCGGATTGCGGCCGGTGGCAAACGCGTTCGGCGCGTCTTCGTTGATCAGATACACGCGCGGCATCGGCAGGTTCGCGCGCGTGGCAAGCTCGCGCACCATGCGATAAAACTGCGGCGCGCTGTTTTCGTCGACTTCCTGCGCGTTGTACATGCGCAGGACCATCTTGTCCGAAAACCAGTACGAGAAGAAATTCATCCCGAGGGCGATCACGAGCGCGAGCATCATGCCGCGCGAACCGCCGATCATTCCGCCGATCACGATGAAAAGGGCCGTGATGGCGGCCATCAGCATCGCGGT
The DNA here is from genome assembly GCF_011752945.1 of Paraburkholderia sp. Cy-641. Taxonomy (NCBI): domain Bacteria; kingdom Pseudomonadati; phylum Pseudomonadota; class Betaproteobacteria; order Burkholderiales; family Burkholderiaceae; genus Paraburkholderia; species Paraburkholderia sp. Cy-641. Next base: position 53,421 of record NZ_VWWM01000043.1, on the reverse strand, counting down.
TTTAACCCAATTGAACATGTCTGCAACTCCTTGCCCTAAGCGTGGGCTTCGTCTCCAGGCCGCGCGATTGCGGCGCCGGATTGTAAGCGAAATGTTAGATATGGGCGGCGCAGGAAAATTCAATCATCGTGAGGTGGTCGCGAGCTTGATGCCAAGGCCGACGAACGCGCTGCCGACCCCACGATCGAGCCAGCGCTTCACCGCCGGCTTGCCGGAGAAGCGCTGCGTCACGCTGCCGGCGATCCACGCGACAAAGCTGTTCCAGATCATGCTCATGACGACGAACACCGCGCCGAGCGCGAGGAACGCGAACGTCTTGTGCTCGCTGCCCGTCGCCACGAATTGCGGGAAAAACGACACGAAGAACAGCACGACCTTCGGATTCAGCACGTTGGTCCAGAAGCCTTGCAGGAACAATTGGCGCAGCGACTTCGGCGCGGACGGCGAGCGCGTGTCGTTGACAGGCGCATCCGGCGCCGGTTTCGCGAAAATCAGGCGCGCACCGAGATAAATCAGGTAGATGGCGCCGATGAATTTGACGACGGTGAACGCCGTGGCCGACGCGGCAAGCAACGCGGTCAAGCCAAACGCGCACGCCAGCGAATGAATGCAGCAGCCGGCCGAAATGCCGAGCGCCGACATCAGACCCGCGCCGCGGCCCTGCGCGACGCTGCGCCCGACGATATAAGCCGTATCCGGCCCCGGCGTGACATTCAGAAGAAAAACCGCGACGACGAAAAACTCGAAATGGACGATGCCGAACATATGAAACCTCGAAATTTTGCCTGCTGCATGGAGGATTCTAACGCGCGGCAGGCTCGCGGCGGCGCCCCTGAACATCAGCCGAACGGACGATGTTCAGGTCATGCGAAGGCAGCTATTCTGCCTGTGGAAGTTGAAAGCGCTGTCCCGTAGCGAGTGCCGAACCGGCCAGGAATTCGCGCACCGGCAGGCGCTTGCCGCCGGGTTTCTGCAATTGCGTGAGACGCAGCACGCCTTCGCCGCACGCGACCACCACGCCCTCGGGCGAGACGTCGACGATGGCGCCAGGCGCCTTGCCGTTTTTGCCGCCCTCGGCCTCGGCCGGCTCGGCAACCGCGGCCCAGATCTTGACGACGCTGCCGTCTTCGAGCGTACCCGCGCCGCCGGGAAAGGGATCGAACGCGCGTACCTGGCGCGCGAGCGCTTGAGCCGGGCGGCGCCAGTCGAGCGCCGCTTCATGCTTGGCGATTTTTTCGGCATAGGTTACGCCGTCCGCCGGTTGCGGCGTCGAGGCGAGCTTGCCGCCGCGCTCGAGTTCGATCAGCGCTTCGACGATCAGCTTCGCGCCGTCTTCCGCGAGACGGTCGTGCAGGGTGGCCGTGGTGTCGTCGGCGGTAATGGCTGTGCGCGTTTCGGAGATCATCGCGCCGGTGTCGAGGCCGACGTCCATCTGCATCAGCGTGATGCCGGTCTGTGCGTCGCCCGCTTCGATCGCGCGGTGAATCGGCGCCGCGCCGCGCCAGCGCGGCAACAGCGACGCGTGAATGTTGATGCAGCCGAAGCGCGGAATCTCGAGCACTTCCTGCGGCAGGATCAGACCGTACGCGGCGACCACCATCACGTCGTGCGGCGTGGCGCGCAACTGGTCGATCGCGGCGGCGGCTTCCTGCGGATATTTGCCGGCGCGGCGCAGCGAGGTGGGCTGCGCCACGGCCAGCCCGTGCTCCTGCGCGTAGCGCTTGACCGGGCTCGCCTGCAGTTTCATGCCGCGTCCGGCAGGCCGGTCGGGCTGCGTCAGCACGAGCGGCACCAGAAACCCGGCGCGATGGATCGCGGCCAGCGCGGCCGCGGCGAATTCCGGCGTACCGGCAAAGATGACGCGCAACGAATGGCTCATGGATGGACGTGGGCGAAGTGAACGCGCGTTACATCGCGTGGGCGAGCTTCTTCATCTTGCTCTTGATGCGCGTCTGCTTCAGCGACGACAGGTATTCGACGAACACGCGGCCCATCAGGTGATCCATTTCATGCTGGATGCAAACGGCCAGCAGCCCCTCGCAATCGAGCTCGAAGGTCTCGCCCTTCTCGTTCAGCGCGCGCACGCGCACTTTCTCGGCGCGCTCGACGTTGTCGTAAATGCCCGGCACGGACAGGCAGCCCTCTTCCGAGAGCTTCCGCTCATCGCTCGACCAGACGATTTCCGGGTTGATGAACGCGAGCAGTTCGTCGTGCGTTTCCGAGACGTCGATCACGATCACGCGTTCGTGCACGTCCACCTGGGTGGCGGCGAGCCCGACGCCGGGTGCGGCATACATGGTTTCGGCCATGTCCGCGACGAGACGGCGAATGCGCTCGTTGACTTCCGCGACCGGCTTCGCAACCTTGTGCAGCCGTTTGTCCGGGTAATTGAGGATGTTCAGTAAAGCCATGATTTCGAGTGTGATTTCAGACGCCGCCAACCATTGGGACGCCCGCATTGGCCATTCGGCCAGGTTGTGAGCACGTCGCAATACGCAGAGGATGATGGTGTCGAACCGGCTCGATTCAACACGCCCCGTGCGCCGGACGACGAACCCGCGCGGGTGGGCGCGGCGCCGCGATTATTCGCGGTTTATTTCGGATGATGAAAATTTTAGCATGGCGCCCGCCTACCCGCAGGCCCAGCGAAAGGAACGCCCCTGCATGCACACTTTGTCCGCCAGCCGTATGGAACTTGCCGCGTGGCTGCGGCTATCGCTCGCGCCGGGGTTGAAGCCCGACGCTTTGCGCCTCATGCTGGGCGCTTTCGGGCTGCCTGAAGCGATTTTCGCCCAGTCGTCGGAAGCGCTCGCCGAAGTCGCCGGTGAAGCCGCGGCGCGTGCCGTGCTGGCGCCGCCGGCACCGGCCTTCGAGGCGCAACTCGACGCACTGCTCGCATGGCGTGAGTCGCCCGGCAATCAGATCGTGACACTCGACGACCCCGCCTATCCGCCCGCGCTGCTGACGATGCCCGATCCGCCGCCGCTGCTATATATAAAGGGCCGGCTCGATCTGCTGCATACGAGAGCGGTGGCGCTGGTGGGTAGCCGCAGCGCGACGCCGCAGGGTGTCGAGGATGCGCAGCGGTTCGCGCGCGAACTCTCGGCGGCGGGCGTGACCGTCGTGTCGGGACTCGCGCTCGGCATCGATGGCGCCGCGCATCGGGGCGGCCTCGAAGGCATCGGCGGAACGGTCGCGGTGATCGGCACCGGAGCGGACCTCGTGTATCCGGCCGCACACCATGCGCTCGCGCGCCAGATTGCGGTGCAGGGCGTGATCGTTTCGGAATGGCCGCTCGGCACGCCGGCGCGCGCCGCTAACTTTCCGCAACGCAATCGCCTGATCGCGGGGCTCGTCAGCGGGGTCGTGATCGTCGAGGCGGCGATGCGCTCCGGTTCGTTGATCACCGCGCGGCTCGCCAATGAAATGGGACGCGACATCTTCGCGTTGCCCGGATCGATTCACGCGCCGCTGTCGCGCGGCTGTCACCGGATCATCAAGCAGGGCGCGAGGCTGGTCGAAACGCCGGACGAAGTGCTGGAGGAACTGGGGTTTGTCCGGCGCCCGGAAGTGCGGGCTGGCCGGCCAGCGAGGCAAACCGTTTCGCTCGACCGCGATGCCGGTTCGTGCGTTTCATCAGCGCCGGAGTCTGCTTACGCAGGCGAACGCGATAGTCGGCGCGCGCTCGCAACGACGCAAGGCCATGCGGCGGCGACGATATCCGCTGAGACAGCCTCTGCCGTCAAACTCCCGCAGGAATCCGTAACGGCCAAACCGGCGGGCACGACCGCATCCGCCACGGTCGCCTTTGCGAACCCGCTTGCGCCCGCTCCCTCGCCGAAGCCGCTCGCCCCCGAAGCCCAACGCCTGCTCGCCGCGCTCGGCCATGCGCCGACCACGCTTGAAATTCTTGCCGCCCGCACCGAGATGGGAGACGCCGCCTTGCAAACCACCCTGTTGCAACTCGAACTCGCCGGCGAGGTAACGCTGCTGCCCGGCGGCCGCTTCATGCGTGCCCATCGTGGCTGACCCGCAACAGGCCTTGCGCCGAGCGGCGCGGCCCACCCTTTGGGAGCGGCCATGCTACATTCGCGCCAAAGCACCCGATCTAACGCCAAGGAAACCACCTCATGCCCGCGCTGAACCTCGACACCGACCAGGACCGGATTGCCGAGCGCGTCAACGAACCCGACACGCTGTTCGTTGCCTGCCTCTGCGCGGAGTGGTGCGGAACGTGTCGCGAGTACCGGGACGCTTTCAACCAGTTGGCCGAGCGGCACCCGGAAGTCTGTTTCGCCTGGATCGACATCGAAACCCATGCGGATCGCTTCGACGATCTGGACGTCGAAAATTTTCCGACCATTCTGATCGAAGACTCGGTTACGACGCGCTTCTTCGGTACGGTTTTGCCACAGGTATCGATCGTCGAGCGGATGCTGTCGGACCTGACGGCGCTGCCCGGCGTGACCGGCGCCCCCAAGCTGCGGCCCGCGCTGGCAGTCGCCTGAGCAGTTTTGCGCCGCGCGACAGGGCGGCGCAAAGGCCGCCAAAACCGATGGCGCGGGCGTTGCGCCGCGCCGCCGACGCGCCGCAGCCGCAGTGAACACCCGGCGTTCGCCGCGGCTTGCCCAATCGCAAGGCGCGCAATTATGATGGCGCGCTTTCATGGCACTTGACACGCCGGGTTCGCGCCTTGTGCTATAAAGCGGTCGTTAATGGGTCGCAAAAGGGCACAGACGAGCGTCGCGCGCTAATTTGGCGCGCTCAAGGCCACCAACCCGGATCTACCAACCTCACATCGAGTCATGTCCAAAGCACTGATCATCGCCGAAAAACCTTCTGTCGCGAACGACATCGCGCGCGCTTTGGGCGGCTTTACCAAGCATGACGAGTACTACGAAAGCGACGACTACGTCCTTTCCTCGGCAGTGGGCCACCTGCTGGAAATCGCCGCGCCCGACGAATACGAGGTCAAGCGCGGCAAGTGGAGTTTCGCCAATCTGCCCGTCATTCCCCCGCATTTCGATCTGAATCCGATCGCAAAAAGCGAATCGCGCCTGAAGGTGCTGACCAAGCTGATGAAGCGCAAGGACGTCGACCGTCTGATCAACGCATGCGACGCGGGGCGCGAGGGCGAGCTGATTTTCCGCCTGATCGCGCAACACGCGAAAGCCAGGCAGCCGGTGCAACGGCTGTGGCTGCAATCGATGACGGCCGGCTCGATTCGCGACGGCTTCGCGCGTCTGCGCAGCGACGAAGAGATGCAGCCGCTCGCCGACGCCGCGCGTTGCCGCTCGGAGGCGGACTGGCTCGTCGGCATCAACGGCACGCGCGCGATGACCGCGTTCAACAGCAAGGGCGGCGGCTTCTTCCTGACCACGGTCGGGCGCGTGCAGACGCCGACGCTGTCGATCGTGGTCGAGCGCGAAGAGAAGATTCGCCGCTTCGTGCCGCGCGATTACTGGGAAGTGAAGGCGGAGTTCGTCTGCGCGGCCGGCTTCTACGAAGGCCGCTGGTTCGATCCGAAATTCAAGCGCGACGAATTCGACCCCGAAAAGCGCGATTCGCGCCTCTGGGCGCTGCCCGCGGCCGAGACGATCGTCGCGGCCTGTCGCGGCCAGCTCGGCACGGTGACCGAGGAGTCGAAGCCGTCCACCCAGCTCTCGCCCGCCCTCTTCGACCTGACCAGCCTGCAGCGCGAAGCCAACGGCCGTTTCGGCTTTTCGGCAAAGAACACGCTGGGGCTCGCTCAGGCGCTGTACGAAAAGCACAAGGTGCTGACCTACCCGCGAACCGACGCGCGCGCGCTGCCGGAAGACTATCTGGATACGGTCAAGCAGACGCTCGGCATGCTCAAGGAGGGCAACAACTACCTGCCGTTCGCAAAACAGGTGCTCGACAAGGGCTGGGTGAAGCCGAACAAGCGCATCTTCGACAACTCGAAGATCAGCGATCACTTCGCCATCATCCCGACGCTGCAGGCACCGAAGAACCTGTCCGAGCCGGAGCAGAAGCTCTACGACCTCGTCGTGAAGCGCTTCCTCTCCGTGTTCTTCCCGGCCGCCGAGTATCGGGTCACGACGCGTATCACCGAAGTGGTCGGTCATCATTTCAAGACCGAAGGCAAGGTGCTCGTCGAGCCGGGCTGGCTGCAAATCTACGGCCGTGAAACCAGCGGCGACGACGCGAACCTCGTGCCGGTGCAAAAGGACGAGAAGGTCAAGACCGACAAGATCGCCGCGCAGCAACTGGTCACGAAGCCGCCCGCACGCTACAACGAAGCGACGCTGCTCTCGGCGATGGAAGGCGCGGGCAAGCTCGTCGAAGACGACGAACTGCGCGAAGCGATGGCGGCCAAGGGTCTCGGCACGCCGGCGACGCGCGCGGCGATCATCGAAGGTCTACTGACCGAGAAATACCTGATCCGCGAAGGCCGCGATCTGATTCCGGCCGCCAAGGCCTTCCAGCTGATGACGCTGCTGCGTGGCCTCGGTGTGAAGGAACTGACCGCGCCGGAACTGACCGGCGAATGGGAATACAAGCTCTCGCAAATGGAGCGCGGCAACCTGCCGCGCGACGCGTTCATGCAGGAAATCGCGCGCATGACGCAAACCATCGTCAAGCGCGCGAAGGAATACGATTCCGACACGATCCCGGGTGATTACGCGACGTTGCAGACACCTTGCCCGAATTGCGGCGGCCTGGTGAAGGAAAACTACCGGCGTTTCGCGTGCTCGAAGTGCGAGTTCTCGATCTCGAAGATTCCGGGTGGGCGCCAGTTCGAAATCGTGGAAGTCGAGGAGTTGCTGCAGAACAAGACGATCGGGCCGCTGTCGGGTTTCCGCAGCAAGATGGGCCGGCCGTTCTCGGCAATCCTGAAACTGACACTCGACGACGAGATCAAGAACTACAAGCTCGAATTCGATTTCGGCCAGGATGCGGCCGGCGAAGACGGCGAACCGCCTGACTTCTCCGATCAGCAGTCGGTCGGCGCGTGTCCGAAGTGCAGCGGGCGCGTGTTCGAACACGGTATGAGCTACGTCTGCGAGAACTCGGTCGCCAATCCGAAAACGTGCGATTTCCGCTCCGGCAAGGTCATCCTGCAACAGGAAATTGCCCGCGAGCAGATGGCCAAGCTCCTCGAAGAAGGTCGCACGGACCTGCTGACGAACTTCAAGTCGTCGCGTACGGGCCGTAACTTCAAGGCGTTCCTCGTCAAGCAGAGCGACGGCAAGATCGGCTTCGAATTCGAGAAGAAGGAACCGGCTGCAGGGAAAACCGCGGCGGCCAAGACCACGGCGGCCAGGTCGGCGGCGAAAGCGGCACCGGAAGCGGACGAAGGCGATACGGCCGTGGTCGTGAAGGCAGAGCCGGCGGCGAAGAAGGTGGCGGCCAGAAAGACTCCGGCCACCAGGACCGCGGCGGCAAAGAAAGCGCCGGCAAAGAAGGCCGCAGCGCGGAAAACCGGCTCGTAAGGCAGGCCCAGCCTGGCTGGCAGGTGTCATTCGCAGCAGGATGGCGCATCGCTTGCCAGCATCGGCTTCATCCGCCGCCGTCGATAAAAAAAGGCGCAGTCACGTAAAGTGACTGCGCCTTTTTAATGCGCGGCCCGCGTTGCCGCTAACTTCTGCTTACAGCGGCGACAATGCCGTCGGCCGGGCTCGGCTGGTCGTCTTCGTCAGCGTTTTTGCCACCGGCGACAACTCGCTATCGAGCAGCCGCGAAAGCGGCTCGGCACCATCAAATGCTTCCGGTGCGCGAGGCTCGGTGGAATCGAACATTGCCGATGTCGCAGGCTGCTCCTGGCCATCCTTGATCCACTGCTCGCCGAGCACGCTATTCGGCGTCTGGCTGAAATGCTCGACCAGATGGTCGATGAACGTACGCACCTTGGCCGGCAAATGGCGGCGGCTCGGATACGCAATGTTGATTTCGACCTGCGGCAGGCGGTAGTCTCCGAGCAGACGCACGAGCCTGCCGCGCGTCATGTCGCGGCCGATCAGATAGCTCGGCAGAATCGCGATGCCCATGCCGAGCAGCGCAAACTGCCGCAGCATTTCCGTGTTGTTCGCGACGATCACGTTGGACGGGCGCACGCGGACCTCACCGTCCGGTCCGGTAAACACGCGTTCGTCGCCCCAATATTCGGACGGCAAGCTCAGGCACGGATGCTCGAGCAGATGCTCGGGCCGCGTCGGCATGCCGTGTTTCTCCAGATAGGCCGGCGTCGCGCAGACGGTCATACAGCCCGTGGTGAGGCGCCGCGTGACGATGCTCGCGCTGCGCATCTGCCGCGCGATCACGACGCCGACGTCGAAGCCTTCTTCGACGAGATCGACCTGACGGTCGACCAGCGTGACATCGGGAATCACTTTCGGGTAGCGCTCCGCGTACGTTTGCAGCACGGGCGCGAGGTTATGCAGCCCGAACACGACCGGCGCGACGATGCGTAGCGTGCCGACGGGTTCGTGATTGCGCGCCACCACCATCTGTTCGACGTCTTCCAGTTCGTCGAGGATCTGACGGGCGCGCTCGAGATAGACCTGACCGGATTCGGTCAGCGACAAGCTGCGGGTTGTGCGATTGAGCAGCCGTGTACCGAGCCGGCCTTCGAGGTCGGCAACGTGACGGGTGGCGACCGCGTTGGAAATATCCATTGCGCTCGCAGCGCGGGCAAAACTGCCGAGATCCGCCACCTTGACGAAAACTCGCATCGACTGCAAATGGTCCATAAGACAACTCCTACCGTGTTACTGCTTCCTGACAATTAGTGAAAACCAGTGAAGCGAACTTGGAATTCTCCTACGACTCGCAAATTCGTGCAGAAGTTGCTGTCGGAACTCGAAATATTGTCAATTTTGGTACGACCATACCCTCTAAAGCAGGGCTCGGTCGCAAACTATTCTGAAAACTGAAACAATCTGCTGCGCCGCAGCTTGCACTGTCTTTTTTGTTCGAACAGACGCAAAGGTCATCCCGGCATTGCTGAATTCGAAAATATGGAGATAAGGGCGCCCCAAAAAAGAAAAGCCGCCCGAAGGCGGCCTTCCATGCGAAGTGAACACTCACATGATCAGGTGGTGAGCTTTTCTTCGAGTGCGCGCTTGGCTTCCGCCAGAGCCGGCGGCAGACCTTGCTGCAGCGTGTCAAAGAGCTCGGCATGCAGTGCGAGTTCGTCGCGCCAGGCTGCGTCGTCGACGGAAATCACCTGTTCGAACTGTTCGCGGCTGAAGTTCAGACCGCTCCAGTCGATGTCCTCGTAGTGCGGCGACACGCCGAACGCGTGCTCCTCACCCTGCGCCGTGCCTTCGATGCGGCCGACCATCCAGCTCAGCACGCGCATGTTCTCGCCGAAGCCCGGCCAGACGAACTTGCCGTCCGCACCTTTGCGGAACCAGTTCACGCAGAAGATTTTCGGCAGCTTCGCGCTCAACTGCTGCAAACGCTCGCCGGTCTTCAGCCAGTGACCGAAATAGTCGCTCATGTTGTAGCCGCAGAACGGCAGCATCGCGAACGGATCGCGCCGCACCACGCCCTGCTGGCCGGCCGCGGCGGCGGTCGTTTCGGAGCCCATCGTCGCCGCCATGTAGACGCCCTCGACCCAGTTGCGCGCTTCGGTGACGAGCGGCACGGTGGTCGAACGGCGGCCGCCGAAGATGAACGCGTCGATCGCGACGCCGGCCGGGTTTTCCCAATCGGCATCGATCGACGGACACTGCGACGCCGGCGCCGTGAAGCGCGCGTTCGGATGCGCGGCCTTGCGGCCGGTTTCCTTCGCCTCGGCCGGCGTCCAGTCCTTGCCCTGCCAGTCGATCAGATGCGCGGGCGGCTCGTCGGTCATGCCTTCCCACCAGACGTCGCCGTCGTCGGTCAGTGCGACGTTCGTGAAGATCACGTTTTCCTTCAGCGTGGCGAGCGCGTTGTAGTTGGTCTTCTCGCTCGTGCCCGGCGCCACGCCGAAGTAGCCGGCTTCCGGGTTGATCGCGTAGAGACGGCCGTCCTTACCCGGCTTGATCCAGGCAATATCGTCGCCGATCGTGGAGATTTTCCAGCCGTTCAGGCCAGCCGGCGGAATCAGCATCGCAAAGTTGGTCTTGCCGCACGCCGACGGGAACGCCGCCGCGACGTGATGCTTGCGCCCTTCCGGCGACGTCACGCCGAGAATCAGCATGTGTTCCGCGAGCCAGCCCTCGTCGCGGCCCATCGTCGACGCGATGCGCAGCGCGAAGCACTTCTTGCCGAGCAGCGCGTTGCCGCCGTAGCCCGAACCGAAACTCCAGATTTCGCGCGATTCGGGGAAATGCACGATGTACTTGGTCTTGTTGCACGGCCACGGCACGTCCTGCCCGCCCGTCGCGAGCGGCGCGCCGACCGAATGCACGCACGGCACGAACTCGCCGTCCTCGCCGAGCACGTCGTACACCTTGCGGCCCATGCGCGTCATGATGCGCATGTTGGTCACGACATATGGGCTGTCGCTCAGTTCGACGCCGATGTGCGCGATCGGCGAGCCGAGCGGGCCCATCGAGAACGGCACCACGTACATCGTACGGCCGCGCATCGAGCCGTCGAACAGGCCGTCGAGCGTCGAGCGCATCTCGGCCGGGGCAATCCAGTTGTTGGTGGGGCCGGCGTCTTCGGCGCGCTGCGAGCAGATGAAGGTGCGATCCTCGACGCGCGCGACGTCGGACGGATCGGAACACGCCAGATAGGAATTGGGACGTTTGGCGGGATTGAGCTTCCTGAGGGTGCCGGCTTCGACCATCTGCGCGCACAGCCGGTCATATTCTTCCTGCGAGCCGTCGCACCAGACGATCTTCTCGGGTTTGGTCAGCGCGGCGATCCGCTGAACCCAGTCGATCAGCTTGCGGTGCTTGACCCATGTGGGTGCCTCGATAGTGGGCAGCCCTTCGAACGAGGGATGATTCATCGACCTGTCTCCGTTTTGAAAGCAATAGAAAAACGGTACAAGCCCGGCGACGCTGCATGCGAGAGGCATTTAACTCATCGCGCCGGTGTGTATCGATTGCACTCCCGGCGCAAGATTGCGCAGATCGTCCTGGGCCACACAGCTTGCCAGGCGGAGACACCTTGCCGACAAGGCTTCTGCAACCTTGTGTAAAGCGGCTTGCCTCAACACGCAACAAACTGTAAAAACGTTCTCAATTCGCCTTCGCGTAGCGTAGCCGTTCTTTTCGCGGCGATTTCTACGGTAAGGCATCCAGCCAGACCGGCATGTGACCTAACTCACACGCCGGGGCAGTCAGCATAACACTCCATTCGCACCAACGAGGTGCGCAGCAAATTACATACCATGAAGATTGCCATCCTCGACGATTATCAGGACGCCGTCCGCAAGCTCGACTGCTTTCAATTGCTGGCCGATCACGAAGTCAAAGTTTTCAACAACACGGTACGCGGTCTCGGTCAGCTGGCGAGCCGGCTCACCGAAGTCGACGCGCTCGTCCTGATTCGCGAACGCACCCGCATCACCTCGCAACTGCTCGACAAATTGCCGCGTTTGCGCATGATCAGCCAAACCGGCAAGGTAGCGGGCCACATCGACCTCGCGGCCTGTACCGAGCGCGGCATCGCCGTACTCGAGGGCAGCGGCTCGCCGTACGCGCCGGCCGAACTGACGTGGGCACTCATCATGGCCGCCCAGCGCCGTATTCCGCAATACGTAGCAAACCTTAAGCAGGGCGCCTGGCAGCAGTCGGGGCTGAAGACGTCCGCGCTGCCGCCGAACTTCGGTCTCGGTCAGGTGCTGCGCGGGCAGACGCTCGGCATCTGGGGCTACGGCAAGATCGGCCGGCTGGTCGCCGGTTACGGCAAGGCATTCGGCATGAACGTGCTGGTCTGGGGCCGCGATCATTCGCGCGAAGCCGCGCGCGCCGACGGCTACGGCGTCGCCGAAAACCGCGAGGCGCTGTTCGAGAATAGCGACGTGCTGTCACTGCATCTGCGCCTGCACGACGACACGCGCGGCATCGTCAAGCAGGACGACCTGATGCGCATGAAGCCGACCGCGCTGCTCGTCAACACGAGCCGGGCCGAACTGCTCGAGGAAAACGCGCTCCTGAGCGCGCTGTCGCACAACCGTCCGGGCATGGTCGCGATCGACGTGTACGAAAGCGAGCCGATCCTGCAGGGCTACAGCCTGCTGCGCATGGAAAACGTGATCTGCACGCCGCACATCGGGTATGTGGAGCGCGAGAGCTACGAGCTGTATTTCGGCGCCGCGTTCAAGAACATTCTCGCGTTCGATTCCGGCGATACCGCGAACGTGGCGAATCCTGAAGCGCTGCAGGGCGGGCGTCGACGGTAAGCGAGGCAGGTAGCCGTATAAGTGCGGATGCCGGGCCACGGCTCGGCGTCCGGCTCATGCGCCGCGCGCGGCCGGAAGCGCGCGACTTGCGGGCGCGGCGCCCGCCTCGCTCAGCGCACTTCGTGCGCCCCCGCTTCCATCAAGGCAGGCATGCGTTCGAGGAAGACCTCGCCATCGGCGCGCCCGAGGTTGTACGCGTGGACCATCTGCGAAGGACTCGTGTAATCCCAGCTCGAAATCGGCACCTTGCGCGACGGCTGCACATAGAGCCGCTGCTGCACGCCATGCGGCACGACGAACATCTGCGGCCGCGGATAAAGACGCGTGACCATCACGAGCACGTTGCCCGGCACATCGGCGTCGAGCGCGCCGACCGGCACGTTGTCGACCATGCCGCCGTCCAGCACCGGCCGGCCGTTGCGGCGCAGAACCGGCGTGAACGGCGGCGTACTCGATGATTGCAGGATCAGATCCGCGAGATCCTCGACGCTCGCGCAATCCTGCGCGCGCACGAATTCCGGATGAAAGCCGAGCGTCTGTCCCAACGTGGGATGCAAGGTCTTGCGCACGTATTTCTCGATGTTGTACGCGATCAGTCCCGCGGCGACTGCGCTCCTCGCACCGAGCCAGCGCGGCAGATGCGACACGCCGATGCGAATCTCCGGCGCATGCGCGAGCTTCGAAAATTTTTCGCCGCAGATATCGAGCAGCGCCTGGCGGTAGATGCGGTAATGCGGAAACACCGACTCGCCGCGCAGCAGATTGCCCCAGTGCGCATTGCGCGTGTTGTGGCGCAGCGCGTCTTCGTAATAGCGCATGACCCACTCGGAATCGTCGCGCGTGTAAAGCATGCAGGCGGTGGCGGCGCCGGCCGAAATGCCGGCGATCACGCGCGGACGAATGTCGAACTGCGGCTGCACGACATCCCAGAAACCCGCCTGCCACCAGCAGCGGTTGCCGCCGCCGGCGAATACGACCTGATCGAACATCCTGCTTTTCCTTGCTGTTTCTGCTATTTCTGCTGCCCGTTTATGTACGGCGAGGAGTGACGCGCTTCGTCCGGGCTTTCAGTCGAGCAACGCGTAAGTCGTGGTCGCGTGGACGGCCATATTGCCGCTTTCGTCGAACAGCTCGACTTCGCCGAACACGAGATTGCGGCCCATACGAAGCACGCGCGCCTCGATCAGCACGTCGCCTTTGCGAACCGCGCGCATGAAGCTGATGTTCAGCGACACCGTGGTCATCGGCCTGAAGCCGCCGAGCGCGGCGGTAATCGCGACGATCATCGCGGTATCGGCGGCTGCCATGAACACCTGGCCGCTGATAATGCCGCCCGAGTGACGCCATTCACCGGAAAACGGCAGACGCAGCGTCGCACTTTCCTCGTCGGCCTTGACTGGCGTCAGCGTCAGCGCGCGGACCCAAGGCGCGAGGACCCGGTCGAGCAGCTCGGCAATCTCTTTCTCATTCATGGCAATCCCCGGTCGAAAGCCGCACGACGCATCGCGCGGCGAGGTGTCCGCGACATGATACCGGGACGACCCGACGCCACGATGTTTTCAAGGCAGCGGCTTTGTCGAGGGAAGACTCCAGCCCACGCGATGTGATTTCTTAATAAATTTGCGAAAAGGGCTTGGCAATCTCAAAAAGTTACTGCATAATCTCGCTTCTGTTTGGGGCGTTAGCTCAGTTGGTAGAGCAGCGGACTCTTAATCCGTAGGTCGAGTGTTCGAGTCACTCACGCCCCACCAAAGATATCAAGCACTTAGCCCAGCCTTAATCGGCTGGGCTTTTTGCTTTCTGGGTCCGTGTAGGCATTTTGGGCCCACATCAGTCATCGATCCACCTCGACGGGTCGAGGCAGTGGTCTCGTATTGACGCTGGAATCCTCCTCGCATTGCTCCGGCCTCGGCATGGTGCAGGCTGAGCAGTCCTCTACCTAGGCGCTCATGGGGCAAACGCTGCGTTCCTTCCTGTCGCGAGGTGCGCGCCGCACTCACGCAATGCGTCCCGCCACTTTGGCGGTTGCCTGGACCACCACCATCACGCTTGCATAGTGTCTCGCGCCGTTTGAGCGCCTTCGACCTGGCACCTTCCACAATTCCGTCAAGCGCAGCGCCCCCCCCCCCCGGATGCGGCATGTTGAAACTGCCAACGTTGACAGGGTGGCCCCGGGAAAACCCGATGTGCTACATTCCTCCGACAAAAAGAGAGAGGGCATGCATTATGGGTTTTGCGTTCATTCGCGAGGGCGACACGACCTCGCACGGCGGTCGCGTGCTTGTGTGTTCGCCGGAGAACAAATCGGACGGCGTCGCCCTCGCGCTCTTGGGCGACAAGGTGTCGTGTCCAAAGTGTGGTGGGGTCTATCCGATCGTCGGGGTCAAGAATCTCGGCGTGACGTTCGACGGTCGGCCCGTCGCCTCCGAAGGCGACACGACAGCATGTGGGGCCACGCTCATCGCCTCGCAAAACAATACAACGGCCGAACCAACTAGCGGTGGTTCGATAGGCGGCGGGAAAAGCGTCCTATCCGAGACGAACCCGCAAATGCCTTATCGCGGGCGCTTTCAGGTACTCGATGACATCACGCGCAAGCCCGTCGCGGGACACCCGTACACGGTCAGGTCGTCGGACGGTCGCGTGATCCAAGGCAAAACGGACGGGAACGGGTTCACAGAATGGCTTGAGGGGCATGACGCTTCGTCGCTGATGTTCAGCCATCCCGGGAGCGAGGGAGCATGAGCGGCTACGGTCCGGGCTCCATGACCGGTGGGGTCTCGCCCGAAGGTCAAACGACCCCAGTAGGGGTCAGCGGTCGTCTTTCGCCGAAAGACCGCGCGGTGCTGTGTTCTGTGCTCTGCAAGTGCAAAAACATCGGCGTGGCCACCCGAAATGGTCGAATCCAGCGCCAACGATGCGTTCAGCAGCGGTTGGATTTCGCGAACGAGATGTCGCGGATTGAGACCGGTGCGCCGACGGAATACCGCCCTGAGCAGACATACAACATGAAAACGGCCCCACCGGAGCCGGTGACGGACCCGGACGATCCGTTGCGACCTCACTCGGACATTCGCCAATGGATCGAGGACTTCTGGCCGGGTGGTCGCAAGAAATACAAAGCGGGGGACGGCAACCTTCGCCGGCCTGATGTTGTGATTGTCAACGACCCCACGCAGCCGCCTGTCCAAGCCAATATTAAAATGGTGGTCGAGTATAAGTTTCCACCGGACGATTTCTCTCGCGGTCAGCGGCAAGACTACATCGACATAGCGGGTTCAGATTCGAAGTTCATGAGACTTGGTCCTGCAGAGTGCGGATGCGGTGATGACGACCAGGATGGTCAAGAATCGACCCAGCGTCGGTCAAAGTCATCGACGTCCGACCTGGACGACCTTGCCGGCCAAAGCGGCGGAAACGGCGGAAACGGCGGCAGCTCCCGCCCAAGTGGCGGCAGTCTTCCGCTACCGCCCCTGGGAAGGCTCCCTCCTAGCATGTTGCCCTGACGGCGTGATGGAACGATGAGACATGAATGAAGAGCAGATGAAAGCCTGGGTCGCCGATCCGAATCGCGCTGATACGCTGCCGTTCGGCTTTTACGAACCGGCCTATCGCAAGGGAATCACCGGCGCGGCGCTCGTGGTGCGCGGCGTCGTCTACTTTCGCGAAGGACACACGCCTGCCGTGCGTGCTGCGGTCGTGAAGTGCTTTGAGCAGTACAACGCAACAATCACCGAATACACCCAAGCGCTGGCCCGTGCTCTCCAGGAAAAGCCGCCGAATGATGGCCCGCTGCGCTGGTTCTATTCGGAAGGCGAGCAGCCGATGCCGATCGACAAGGCTCCGAGACTGGACACCCTGGCGACGACAGTGCCCGCGGACGAGGCGTTGGTCGTGCAAATGACGAGCGCCGACCACAAGCTTGCGACGGGTTTCTACGATTTCGGCGTGTTCACGGTAGCTGATTGGAAAGCCACTCTCTCCGGCAATCTGGACGTGCTTGACTTCACTTTCCCCCGGGCTTTCCTCGAGCATCGGCCGGGGGTATTCCAAGCGTTGTTTGCTGCGTTCTGTGAAGCCCTCCCGACGGTTTACGGGCATGCCGGTTTTGGGGTGAACCTGCCGCCAATGGAGCAGGAAGCAAACGAGGCGACGGAGTATTTCTTCGCTCGTCGGTACGGCCCGGGAATCGACGTCGGCGATCCCATGGGTTACAGCACGGTGAGATTGGTCAGCAAGATCAAAACCGTGGATTGGATTGTTGCCCTGAATGCGGACCTCGTGCGCGCGGCCGGCGGACCGACCTCATGGACGTTGCCTCCCGACTGGTTCGTTCGTCAACCGTTGGGCACTGATGGTTTGATCATCCAAGCAGGTGCCGCGCCCCAATCCGGCATTTCGGACGGACCTGGCAAGTCGCCGCTGCCGCCACCCGCGTACGTCCTGCTCAACGCAGCGCTGCGCCCGATCATCGCTGAGGACATGGACATTCTCCAGCGCGGAACGCTCGACAGTACCGCCCCGCTACTGAACACCACGGTGGCGACCGAAGCTTGGCTGAAGCGCTTCGACGTGCCGTCCGACCAGGTGACCGAAAAATGGCGCGAGCTGCACAAAACACCGACTGTCGGTAGCAGTAAAGCGGCGGTCGCCGCCAACCTCTTGCGGCTTCGGAAGGCCATGGGACTGCCCGAGCCCGTGCCGTCGAACAGGTTCGGATACGACGGTGGCTCGCCGGGTTAGCGAACGCTTAGAGCAACACAGAAACGGGCCGCGAGGCCCCGTTGTCATGTGCGCGTTGGCCGCTCCGAGCCCGCCATCTTGAGCGCCGACTGGTCAGGTGGTGCGGCTCCCGCCTCGTCCTTTGCAGCGGTGGCGTGAGGGGCAATCCTCGCATGAGCACGCCGCACAATCAGTCGTTCGCCGACGGCTATCGACCCGAGCCGCAGTGAAGTTCTGTTTGCTCACTCATTCCCCGTGTAGGCACCATGTAGGCAAATACTAGGGAAATCAGTCTGCATGAGTCAACAAAAAAATCCGTAGAATATCGCCAAAACCCTTACCCACAAAGGATCCAGAGTGCCTACACGGATATCAATCCACATGAAGGAATATGATGTCGCTCGGACTCTTAATCCGTAGGTCGAGTGTTCGAGTCACTCACGCCCCACCAAGAATTACGAAGCCCGGTCAGCGAAAGCTGACCGGGCTTTTTCATTTCTTCATGGGTATTTGCCGCGAGATATTGTGGATTAGCGCAGACTGAATTTCGCCATCCGTCAGGCGTCCATCGCCCGCTCTCGCGCCACCCTCTCCTCCATCACCCCACCAACGTCCGCGAATGAACGCGACCTGCCAAGTCACGCGAAGCGCGGCTTCACGGAATCGACCTGCTCACGCGATGCGCCCGTCGGACGAACAGGCATCTCAGACTCAAACACTATCGCGATACAACACCCAGGGCCGCCCTCGCGAACGCTGACGTGCGCGTTATGCAGCCGCGCAATCGCCGCAACGAGGCTCAGTCCGATCCCACTGCCGGCGGTTGTCGTACCGGTCTGGTGCTCAGCGCGATAGAACGGCTGGAACACCAGGTCTCGTTCGGCAACCGGAATGCCGGGGCCCGTATCCCTGACTTCGATGGTTACCTTGCCATCTCGCTGATGCAGCGCCACGGTGATAGCTCCGCCCGGCGGCGTGAATTTCAGCGCGTTCTCGACCAGGTTGCCGAATGCGCTAAACAGCAGGTCTGCCTCGCCGTTGACGATCACCGGCACGCACGGCAACAGCTCAAGCGTAATTGAAAGGTCCTCGGCGGGAGCTTCGTAGAAGTCGATGACATCATTCAGGACATCTTGCAAGTTCAGCGGGCCCTTCCTGGCAAGGCCCGCTGCTTCGCCTATCTGCGCCATTCGCAGGAGAGCGGAGAAGCGCGTCATGACAATGTCGGACTGCTGGAGTGCGGTGTCGATCACCTGCTCGTATTCGGTGACGCTCATGATGCGCCGGCGCGTGCTTTCGAGAGTGCCTCGCATGCGCGTCATCGGCGTGCGCACTTCGTGTGCGATACCGGCGCAGATGCCTTGTATGTCTCTAATCAGACGTTCGACTTCGTCGAGCATCGAATTCACTACGGCCGTAATCTTGTCGATGTCGTCCCCACTGCCTGACAGCGGCAGGCGATGATCGAGCCGGCCCGACGCGATCCGCTGGGTCGCCCGGCGTACATCGCGCAAGCGGCGGGCTGCCACGGCGTTCAGAAGCGTACCGCTGACCATGCCGATGACGAGTGTAAAGACAAGACTGCCCCCCGCGATCAGCAGCAACACCTTGTCGAAGTGCCGCTCTCCATCAGTCGATCGTGCGGTGACAAAAATGCCGCCGGACGGCAAACGCACCACGACGCCGCGATAGTGGCGTTGCACCGCGCCGGCATGGTGCCCGAGGGTCGCAATGTAATCGAACGGCTTGCCGTCGACCTCGCCCGGCAACGTCTCGAAGGCGCCGACGAGATGCTCGCCGTGTGGGCCGAAATAGCCGAATGGCCGTCTGTTCTCCGGGTCTTCCGACGTGTACATCGCAATACGCGCCGGGATCTCGTTCGTCGGCAAATGCTGGATTTGCTCCACTTTCAGAAAGAGATGCTCATCGATCTCGCCAATCGAATGCCGAATGGTGACCCAGCACAGGAGCGAAAAGAGGCCGATCGCAATCACGACCTGCAGGCAGAACAACAGCCAGGGCGAAGGCTGGCGAAACAGCAAACGCAGCTTATACATGCAGAACCCACCCGGCGCCGTGCACGTTGTGAATCAGCTGCGGCAACTTTCCGTCGAGGCTGATCTTGCGACGCAAGCGCGTCAGATGGATGGCGATCACGTCGCTCTGTACATCCGCGTGATAATTCCAGCCCGCCTCGAACAGCATGTTGCGCGTGACGACGTTGCCTGCATTCCGGATCAGAAAGGCGAGCAGCTTGCTTTCACGCGGCTTGAGGTTGATGACGGTGCCGCGCCGCGTTGCGTGGCCCGTCAACGTATCGAGCGTCAGGTCGCCGAACGTCAGGGTCGAGTCGTCGCGCCCGCCCGCCTGGCCGCGTAGCAGCACGTTGAGACGCGCCGTCAGTTCGTCGAAATAAAATGGCTTCACGAGATAATCGTCCGCGCCGGCATGCAGACCCTTCACGCGTGTGTCGACCGCGTCGAGTGCGCTCAACAGCAGGATCGGGACACGTTGGCCGAGGTTGCGCAAGGTCGACAACACGGAAAAACCATCGACTTCCGGCAGCATGATGTCGAGCACGATGGCATCGAAGCGCCGCGCGAGCGCCCGCGACAGACCTTGCCAGCCGGTCAGTGCCTGTTCGACCGAGAAGCCGTAGTCTTCGAGCGCGCGCGTAATCTGGTCGGAAGTCGGCTTGTCGTCTTCGATAACAAGTATGTGCGACGCGTGCACATGGGGGCCAGATAGGTTATTGGCAGCAGGATTCATGAAAGGCGTACCGTCGCGGATGCCCGCTTTCGTCACAATCGTGGGCAAATGTCCGGGTGATTCTAACGACCGAACAAGTCAATTTCACTGCGCGTCGTCCAGAGCGAACGTCACCCACAGTTGCTTCGACAGTGTCTTGCCGGCGAGCTCAGGTGCGGGTTTGGGGTACGCGGCGTCGTGTACCGCCGCGAGCGCGGCGCGGTCGAGCTGGCCGACGCCGCTCGATACGACGACCCGCACATCCGACACCGCTCCATCGCGATAGGTAAAAGCCACGCGCGTGCGGCCGCTCACGCCGGCCATGCGAGCAGACTCCGGGTAGCGCAACGCGGATTGGACCGCGGCCCGCAACGCGGCATCGAAGCTCGGATTCACCGCGCCCGCGGACGGTGCGGGCGGTGGTGGCGGCGGCGCTGGAGGAGCCGGATCGGTAGCCGGTTCGCTGGGCTGAGCAGTCGGCGGCGGGGCCGGCGGGGTAGCCGGAGTCGCCGGCTGCAACGGGGCAGCGTGATGCACGGGCACGGGCGAGTGCCGTGGAGGCGCAATCGGCTTCGCGACAGGCACGGGCTCGGGCGGCTTGGGTGCCGGCGCGGGCGGCGCCACCGGTGCCGCTACCGGCGCGAGCGCCAGCAACGTGACGGCGGGCGGCGGCGGCGGTGGTGGAGCCTTTTTCGCAAGCAGTCCGAATGCGCCTGCCAGCACTAACGCCTCGACGAGGAGCGCGAGGGGGGCGGCGCGATGGAGGTTGAGGTGCGCACGAGGCGCCTTGCTCGACGTTACGCTCAGTTCGGGTACGGTCGCCATATCACTTCGACGCGGGTTGCGTGGCCATGGAAATCTGCGAGATGCCGGCCGCGCGGCAGGCATCCATCAACGAAACGAGCTGCTGAATCCGGGCACCCTTCGCACCGACGATCGTCACGGCCGTGTGCGCTGCATCGGGGCGTGCCTGCAGCATGGCGGTCAGTTCGCCCAGCGCCATCGCGCGGCCATCGACCGATAGCGTGCCGTCTTCGGCCAACGTCACCGTCACTTTCGCCGGCGGCAGTTCCTGCGTGCTCGAACTTGCGGGTAACTGCGTGCGCAGCCCTGCGTTCGGAATCATGTGCAGCGTAATCATGATGAAGAACACCAGTAGAAAGAACATGATGTCGATCATCGGGATGATCTCGATGCGCGCCTTGCGGGCTTCGAAGTACTTCATCATCACGTCCTTTGGGGTGCGAGTTTAACGACACCGGCATCCGGCACTTCGCGCACTTCCTTCTGCACCTCGCGCGGCACGCCTGTAAGCCGGTTAACCAGCGCGGCCTTCAGCGTTTCGAGTTGATGCATCAGCGTGCGCACGCGTTTCTCCAGACCATTGAAGAACACCAGGCCGATCATCGCCACGAACAGGCCCGAAGCCGTCGCCACCAACGCCTCGGCGACGCCGCCCGTGACCTGGGTCGGCGCATTGCCCGGGTTCGACAGCACCTGGAACGCGTTGAACATGCCGACGATGGTGCCGAACAGGCCGAGCAGCGGCGCCAGCGTGACGACGGTGTCGAGCACCCACAGGAAGCGGTCGACGCGCGGTGCTTCGCGCATGATCGTCTCTTCGAGTGACGCGTCGAGGTCTTCGCGCGACGCACGGTTCGCGAGGTGGGCCGCGGTAGTCAGCACGCGTTCGACCGGCAGACCGGAGAATTGCGCCGCGCAAGTCGTGAGCTTCGACGTATCGAGCGCGCCCAGGGTGTCGATGCGCTCGAGCGCCGCCCGGGTGCTGCCCATCGCGCGGTGCAGGAACGACAGCCGCTCGATGATGACGGTCAGTGCAACGAACAACATGAAGACGATGACGTAAAGTACGCCGCCCGAATCGTTCGCGAAGTGAGTGAATTGAGTGATGTTCATGGATATGTTCGCCTGAAATTAGAAATCGACCTGAACCGTGCCGAACACCGAGCGTCCGGCCTGCGTCCAGTAGAGCGGGGTCTTGGCAGCGTCTGCGCCGAAACCGAAGAACCCGTTGATACCCGTGCGGTTAAAGAGGTTGTCGAGTTGCAGGCCCACGCGCACGTCGTGGACCATCGATGTGGCGGGCTTGAACGTGTAGCCCACGGAGAGATCGGTCTGGGCAAAGCCGCCGATCGGGATCTGGTTGCCCGTGGTGCCGTACTGCCGGCCGATGAACTTCGTGATCAACGAGCCGGTCAGCGGTCCGCGTTCATAGAGCAGGCCTGCTGCGGCCGTCCTGTTCGGCGTGAACGGCATCCAGGAGTTGTCGCTGTGCTGCTTCGCCGAGTTGAACGTCAGGTTTCCGTACAGGCTGAAGCCGAGCCCCGCGTAGTACGTCGCTTCCGTTTCGATGCCCTTGTAGGTCGCCGCGCCGGCATTCGAGTAGAACGTGTTGCCGCCGATGTTCACGCTCGTGATTTCATTGGCGAACTTGATGTAGTACAGGTCGACGGAAGCCGTCAGGCGGTCGGTCTTATAGGTGGTGCCGATCTGATAGTTGTCCGTTCGCTGGGGGTCAGGCTGGCTGTTGGCCGTCAGGTTAGGAATGTTGAACGTATTCAGATTGGGCGCGAGAAAGCCTTGTGCATACTGGGCGTAGGCGCTCCAGTTCGAATTGATCTTCTCGTGGATCTGCAGCGAGGGCAGCACCTTCGTCCAGGTCTGGCCGTAGTCGGCCGGCAGGCCCGAGCCCTGGTTCATGGCCGAATAGAGGTCGCGGCGGAACAGCGCGTATTTCACGCCGGGGGTGACCGTGAAGCCGTACGGCAGCTTCCAGGCGTACTGGATGTACGGCTGGAAAGTGGTCAGCGTGTTGGTCATCGAAAACATCGGCGCCACGAACGCGAAGTTCTGGGTGGCGTTGGCTTCGACCCGGTCGCGGAAGTTGGTCTGGTAAGCGAACCAGGCGCCGAACTCGAGCGAACCGGGGCCGATGTCTCTTTGCGCGCGCACCACGTCGCCCCAGGCCCGGTAGTCGCTTTCCTGCTCCTGGCCGGCAACGTTGCCGGCGGGGAGGTACGGGCCCTTCGTCGAAAATGCGTTGTACGGCAAGCTGCTGTTCGGCGACACACCCTGGAAGCCGGTGTGGTAGTACCCGTAGGTATAAAGCTTGTTGTCGATCGCCCACTGCGCGACCTTCGTCTGGACGCCGATGTACTCGAAGTCCGTATTGACCAGGTCGTAGTTATAGCCCGAATACGCCTGGCTCAGCGGGTTGCTGGAGAGGCCATAGTTAGGGCCGAACTCCGCAATCTGGGCCGCGGAGGAGCCATACGGCGTGTTCTGATGAATCTTGTTATAGGTGCCGAACAGGGTGAGCACCGTCGAGTCGCCAAGCGGCTTCTCGAATTTGAAGTAGGCGTTCTCGCGACGCTGGGAGGCGCCGGTCAGATAACCGTCGCTGCTGCTTTGCGTGTAGCCGAACGTCGCGCGCGCGTCGCCCAGCTGCTGCAGATCGCCCGTGTTGAGCTCGGCGCCGGCGAGCCAGGTGTTGTAGCTGCCATACGTGCCGAGCAGAGCGGCCGACGGGGTCATCGACGGGATCAACGACTCCATCGCGATCGTGCCGCCGAACGTGGCGAAGCCGATTTGCGAAGCGTCGCCCGGGCCACGATCGACGGTGAGGCGGTTAATCGCCTGCGACGAGAAAAACGACGTCGAGTGATGCGTGAAGTTGTTCGCATCGCCAAACGGTATCCCGTCGAACGTCACGTTGTACTGCCCGTCCTGAAAACCGCGGATAGACATGGTGGGCGACTCCATCAAGCCGGGACCGTTCGGCGAGATGCTCGAGACGCTCGGCGCGATGTTCATGATGTCGCTGTAGTTCTCGGTCGGCGCGGTGCTGTTCTGGATGTAGTGATGGCTGATCGTCGACTGCGGCTCGGTGGCCGTGAGCGAGCCTTGCGTCGGCGCTTGCGCGGGCGCGGTCTGCACGTTTTTCGAGCCGGTCGGCGCATTGGCCGGCGACGACGATGTGGCGGTGCTCTGCACGGAGCCGAGATCGCCCGCCTCCTGCGCATGAGCGAACTGGATACCGGACATGCACAGTGCGGCCAGAACGCACTGCGTCAACGGTTTCATGCGGAACGGCGAAAGTAGCTGTTGCATCTTGTTATGCCCTTGCTTTCCAGTACTGAATCGGGGTCCGAAATTGATTGAGGGTGCCATGTTAAAAACCACGCATTATTCGCAGGTGACAGGTATTCGTATGAATTTAGCTATCCTGATCGGCGGGAGGAACCCCCCCCCGCCTTCTGCCTCTTTGATGCACTGAGGCGTTACGGGAGATCAACCCTTGACTTTGTATATCTCGAGACCGGCCTCGGGAGCCGAGGTCCGGGTATGCGGAACATAAAGCTGATCCAGGCTCGGGACGAGAACCGAGGTCTTGCCGCCATGCGTATCGATCCGCGCAATTTCGTGGTAGTGGTCGGCGTCGTCCTGCTGATAGGCCGTCAGGCCTTGGGCCGCGCTCACATAGATGCGCTTTGTCCGTGCGTCGTAAGTCATGTCGTCGCCCCCTTCCGCGCAGCCGTAGGTCGCGATCGTCGCGCCGGTGTCGGAGTTGAGAACGAACAGCTTGCCCGGCTTCTTGTCGGCCACGAACAACCGGTGGTTTTTGGCGTCGAATGCCATCGGCGTGTTCAGCGTGAGGCCCGGTACCGACCAGGTTTGCACGAGGGCATTCCTGTTCATATCGATGATGCCGATCGTGGACTTGTCGCGGATATTCACGAACATGCGGCGGGTGGCCTGGTCGATCGTCAGCGAATGGAGACTGCCCGACTCGATGGGGATCTCACCCTTGGTCTTGAGGTCTTCGGTCGAGATAATGTGAATCGTCGAATGAGTAGGGTGCTCGCCCGGCTCGCTGGCAACGAGATAGAAATCCCGGGTCTTCGGGTCATAGCCGGCGGAATCCGGTGTGCCGTCGATATCGATCCGCTTGATCAGGTGCAGATCCGACCCGTCGAGAACCTTGACCGCCTTGTCACCGCCGTCGGCCACGAACAGCTCGTTTTTCTCGACGTTAAGAGCGAGCGAATGAGGCGTGGTGACCGGGCCGCCGCTCATCAGATGCTCACCGGTCTTGAGGTTGAACACGTCGATCGAATGGTGGTTTTCCACCGAGACGTAGAGGCGGTTGCGCTTGAGGTCGACGGCAAAATGGTCGAAATCGCCGTCGTTGATGTCGGGCAGCGGAATAGTCTTGATCAGCTTGACCGGCTCGTCAGGCGTCGCGGCATGGACTGCCGGTCCCAACAAGAAGGTAAGCGCGACTGCGGTGCCACTGAGAGCCTGATTGAGTTTCAATTTACTAATCTCGCAACGTATCTGTCTGCCGCACAACGGGCGACAGAATCGTCGACTGCCGCGGCGCAATGTTTTACGGATCCCGACGTGGCATGCCCTGTCGCGGTATCCGCATCCCGATTGAAAATGTGCCCGTCGTGAAGTGCTCTGGATCGGCTTTAAATACCGATGAGGCGTTCGGCAGCGCAACGCAATCGCCAGGAGCCGACTTCCGTCCGTTCACATAACCGTGGCAGATCATGAGCTTTGCATGTGAATCTGTCGGGACTCGAAAATTACAAGTTCGACGGAACTCTTTTGCAAAGACCGGGGCAAGGGTGCCGTGCCCCGACGCCGGATGACGGCGGCCGCCGGTCATCGCGCCACACTTCAGGCGCGGTGGCTCGCATGGGGATCCGGAACCAAAAAGAGGAAATTTCAGGCTAACTAATTAATCAGAAGCCCTATGTGGTTAAGATCAGACACATCGCTTTCTTCAGTGCTTTCTTCATACTAACCAGATCGTTCACTGCTCCCCTGTTCCAGAAGAACGGCTCTGTCAATCTTGTAATTTTCGAGTCCCGACAGATTCACATCCCAGGCTCACTATCTGTTGCCGCTCACATGAGCGAACGAAAGCTCGCCCCTGCCATTCGAGTTGAGCCTTGATCGCAGCGTAGTCAATCCACTGCGTGCTCATATTCGCCATCACATCGCTGGCGCCGCGGCTATTTTTATCATTGCGCAAAAGACCAGCCAGAACCGGCTCACTCCGCGCGCGACATTCAGTTAGCAGAAGACGCATCGATATGTCCGAGCAACACCCCGTTGTGCCCATTGGTGGTACCCATCGCCGCTCCCTTCCGGGATGGATTCGTGCGTCTTCCGCCTATGCCTTGGCGCCGCTGTTGCTGGGTTTGCTGACGGCTTGCACGCTCGTGCCGACCTATCGGCGTCCCGACACGCCGATGGCGCAAAGCTGGGACGGCGCGGCCCGGTCATCGCTTGCCGATGCGGTCACGGTCAGGAGCGCATGGTGGCGAAACTATCAGGACCCGCAACTCAACGAGTTGGTCGAACGCAGCCTGCAGAACAATTTTTCGCTCGCCTCGGCCGTGGCGAGCGTGAACCTGGCCCGCGCCAACGCCGAGAGGGCCGGTGCGCCGCTCTACCCGACCCTCTCGGCAGGCGGCACGTTCGCTCGTACTCACCAGCGCACCAACGCCTCCGGCCCCACCAGTCCGAATTCGTCGAACAATGGCCAGAGCCTGTTTGCCGAAGCCAGCTACGAGATCGACTTCTGGGGACTCAATTCGGCCAATGCCGACGCCGCACGGCTGCTCGCGCGGGCCTCCGAATTTGATCGCGACACCGTGGCATTGACGTTGACCGCGTCGGTTACCGATACCTATTTCCAGATCCAGAGCTTGCGGCAGCGGCTGAGCCTGGCGCATGCCATCGAGAGTAATGCCAGGCATATTCTCGACTTGCTGCTGGCCCAACAGCAGGCCGGCGTCGCAACGCAACTTCAGGTCGAGCAGCAGCGCAATGCGCTGGCGACGTTCCAGGCCGCGATACCCGCGCTGCTGCAGCAACTCGAGCAAAGCATGCATCTGCTTGCCACGCTGGAAGGCGTGGCACCCGAGCAGTTCATGCTCGGCGCGGCACAGATCGACGATATTCCGATTCCGCAGCCGCTCCCGAATTTGCCGGCGACCTTGCTCGAAACGCGCCCGGATATCCGCTCGAAGGAAGCCCAGTTGCAGTCGCAAAACTACAGCGTGGGCGCGGCGCGCGCGGCCTTCCTGCCGAATCTGGTGCTGACCGCGGACGGTGGCCTGAGCAGCAATACGCTCACGCGTTTTCTCTCGAGCCCGTTCAGCAGTCTCGCGGCAACGCTCGCTGCACCGCTTCTGGATGGCGGCGCATTGCGCGGGCAGTTGCACGCGAATCAGGCCGGGTTCGCGAAAGCGACCGCCGACTATCGTCAGACCGTCGTCTCCGCCTTGCAGGATGTCGAGGATTCTCTGACGGCGCAGCAGCAAGGCGCCTTGGCGGAAACGGCGGAACGCGCCGCCGCCGACGCGGCGACCCAAGCGGCGGCACTCGCCGAGGCGCAATTCCGGGGCGGCACGATCGACTTCCTGAGCGTGCTCGATGCACAACGGACCCGTTATCAAGCCCAGGACGCGCTCGCGCAGGCACTCCTGCAACGTTTGCAGGCATCGGTGAGCGTATTTCGGGCCTTCGGCGGCGGTGCCGGAATGACCACCGATACGCCCACGCCTGTGGCTGCAATTTCATCCTCCATCTCTCATTGAATTTCGAACCCCTAATGAACCTCCGGGAAGATTTCTTGGCGTCGCCGCAGCGGCGCACGCGCCGCCCTTTGTTCGCCTGGACCGGTGGCGTCGCGCTGGCGCTGGTACTGGCCTGGTGGGTGTGGCCGAAACACGCGGCCAGTGCCGCGGCTGCGGCGGTGCCCGTCGATGCCGGCCATGCGGTGCTGATGGATTTCCCGATCAGGGTCGCATCGGTCGGTACGGTCGAGGCGCTCAACACGGTCGATGTCAAGGTCCGTGTCGACGGGCAGGTGCAGCGCATTGCCTTTAACGAAGGCCAGGACGTCCGCGCCGGCCAGCTTCTCGCACAACTCGACCAGGGGCCGCTGACGGCGCAACTCCACCAGGCCGAAGCGGCGCAGCGCAAAGACCAGGCGAGCCTGAACAATGCGCGGCTCGACCTCGAACGCTACAGCAAGCTTGTCGGCATGGGTGCGGCGACCTCGCAAGGCGTCGATACCGCGCGTGCCCAGGTCGAATCGCTCGCCGCGACGGTCGCGGCCGACGCGGCGCTGGTGCAAAGCGACCAGCTGCAGCTCGGTTTCACGACGCTGCGCGCACCGTTCGCGGGGCGTGTCGGTGTGCGCGAAGCCGACATCGGCCAGGTGGTCCATCCGACCGATGCCAACGGCATTGCGACGGTCACCCAGATGGAACCGATCACGGTGGCGTTCTCGGTCCCGCAGGACGTGCTTCCCGAGCTGCTCGCGAAACAGGCCGGCAGCGCGTTGCCGGTCAACGTCACGCCGCGTACCGGCGACGCCGTTCTGGCGCAAGGCTCGCTGGTCTTCATCGACAGCCACGTCGATCCGACGACGGGCCAGATCAGGCTGAAGGCATCGTTCACCAACCAGGACCGCAAGCTGTGGCCCGGCGAACTGGTGAATGCACAGATCCTGTTGCACACCGACCGCCAGCGTGTTGCGGTACCGGACCGCGCGATCGTCAACAGTCAGTCCGGCACGCAGCTTTATGTCCTCGATAAGAACGGCCGGGCGCAACTGAGACCGGTGAAAACCGGCAACAGCGTCGACGGCATGACCGAGATCGACGCCGGTATCGACACCGCCGATCTGATCGTGTTCGACGGACAAAGCCGGCTCGATCCCGGCACGCAGGCGGCTGCCAACATCGTCGCGACGACTGCGCAGCCCGCAGCCGTCCCCTCTGTCACCTCCATTCAATAAGACAGCGCCTCATGAGCCTGCTCGAATTTTTCATCCAACGGCGCATCGCCACCGGCTTCCTGGCGCTCGGCGTGCTGCTGGCGGGCGTCGTCGCCTATTGGCTGCTGCCTGTCGCGTCACTGCCCCAGATCGATTTTCCGACGATCCAGATTTCCGCCCAACTGCCCGGCGCGAGCGCGGAGACCATGGCGAGTTCGGTCGCCTCGCCGCTCGAATGGCAATTGTCGAATATTGCGGGCATCACCGAAATGACCTCGTCCAGTTCGCTGGGGACGACGTCGATCACGGTCCAGTTCGACCTGTCGCGCAATATCGACGGTGCCGCGCAGGACGTGCAAACCGCCATCAATGCAGCGGGCGGCGTACTGCCCAAGAACCTGCCCAACCCGCCGACTTACGAGAAGGTCAATCCCGCCAATTTCACGCTGCTCTCGCTGGCGGTGACCTCGCCGTCGCTCCCGCTCACCGAACTCGACCGCTACGCGGAAGACTTTCTTGCCCAGCAAATCTCGCAGATGCCGGGTGTCGGTCTCGTCGATTTCAACGGACAACAACGCCCCGCGGTGCGCATCCGTGTCGATCCCGACAAGCTCGCCGCACGCGGCCTGACGCTCGAGGACGTGCGCTCGATTGTCGGCGTGCAAACCGTCAACGCGCCCAAAGGCAGCCTGAACGGCCCGGACCGCTCGGTCGTGTTCAACGCCACCGATCAGCTCACGACGGCGGCCGAGTATCGCGGCCTCGTCGTCGCCTACAAGAACGGCGCGCCCGTGCGCCTCGAGGACCTCGGCACCGTGATCGACGCCTCCGAGGACACGCACCAGGCCGCGTGGTTGCAGCACGAGCGCGCCATCATCATCGATATCCATAAGCAGCCCGGCTACAACGTCGTCGACACCATCCGCAACATCGAGTCTCATTTGCCGGCGCTGGAAGCCTCGCTCCCCACGGCGGCCCATGTCCATGTCGTCGGGGACCGCACGCAGACGATCACGACCTCGCTGCACGACGTGCAATTCACGCTGATGTTGACGGTCGCCCTGGTCGTCATGGTGATTTTCGCGTTCGTGCGCAATCTGTGGGCGACCGTGATTCCGAGCCTGACGATTCCGCTGTCGCTGGTTGCCACCTTTGCCTTGATGTATCTGCTGGGCTTTAGCCTGAACAACCTGTCGCTGATGGGGCTCACGATTGCCGTGGGCTTTGTGGTCGACGATGCGATCGTGGTGATCGAGAACGTAATGCGGCATATCGAAGCCGGCGTGCCGCGCATGCGTGCCGCGCTGCTCGGGGTGCGCGAGGTGCGCTTTACCGTCATCTCGATGACCATTTCGCTGATTGCGGTATTCATCCCGATTCTGCTGATGGGCGGCATCGTCGGGCGTCTGTTCCGCGAATTCGCGATTACGATCAGTGCCGCGGTCGTCATGTCGTGCTTCGTATCGCTCACCGTCACCCCCATGTTGTGCGGCTGGCTGATTCGCAAGCCCAACGGCGATCGGCTTCGCGAGAGCCGGCTCGTGCGGGGGCTGGAAATCGCCTTCGTCGCGATGGAGCGGCGCTATGAGCGCGGACTCGACTGGGTCTTGCGGCACCAGAAAACGATGCTCGGCGTGACGATTGCGACCGTGATCGCGACCGGGGCGTTGTTCGTGCTGATCCCGAAGGGGTTCTTTCCCGAGGAAGATTCGGGCCTGATCCAGGCGACACCGGAAGCCGCGACGGACATCTCGCCGCAGGCGATGGCCGTCAAGATCCAGCAACTCGGCCATATCATCGAAGCCGACCCGGCGGTCGATAACGTCTACTACTGGATCTCGGCGGATCCTACGGTGAGCGAAGGCCACATGATGATCAACCTGAAACCCGTCAATCAGCGCACGGTCACCGCCGCCCAGGTGCTGCGCCGGCTCAAGCCCAAACTCGCGACGGTGATCGGTGTTTCGGTCACGATGCGGGTTCGGCAAGACATTCAGGTTGGCGCCCGCGCAAGCGCGGCACAATATCAGTACACCTTGCAATGTCCCGACGTCAATGAATTGAACCACTGGTCGCAGGTGCTGACCCAGCGCCTCTCCACCCTGCCGGAACTGGCCGACGTCACGTCCGATCAACAGGCTTCGGCCACCAGTGCCACGCTGGTCATCGATCGTGACACGGCCTCGCGCTTCGGCATTACCGCGCAGGCCATCGACGATACGCTGTACGACGCGTTCGGCCAGCGCCAGATTGCGACGCTCTATACGCAATCGGACCAGTATCACGTCATCGAGGAAGTCGACCCGAAATTCCAGTTGACGACGGAAGCGCTGGCCCACCTTTACGTGCGCTCGCCCCTGACCAGCCAACTGGTGCCGTTGAACACACTGGTGACGCTCGCCAACGGCGTATCGCCTGTTTCCGTGAACCATCAAGGCTTGTCCCCGGCAGTGACCATTTCGTTCAATCTGGCGCCCGGGCAGGCTCTGGGTGCCGCCATCACGGCCATCCGCCGCGCCGAGGTTGCCGTGCACAAGCCCGATGCCGTTATCGGAACCTTCCAGGGGACGGCCCAGGCTTTCCAGGCATCGCTGCATAGCGAGCCGTATCTGATCCTGGGGGCGCTGGTTGTCGTATATCTGGTGCTGGGCATACTTTACGAAAGCGCGATCCACCCCTTGACCATCATCTCGACGCTGCCGTCCGCCGGCGTGGGGGCGCTGTGCACGCTGATGTTGTGCGGCCAGGATCTCTCGATCATGGCGATGGTGGGCATCGTTTTGCTGATCGGCATCGTCAAGAAGAACGCGATCATGATGATCGACTTTGCACTGGTGGCCGAGCGGGAACAAGGCCTGCCGCCCACGGCCGCGATCCGCCAGGCCTGCGTGCAGCGTTTTCGCCCCATCATGATGACGACGCTGGCGGCCCTGTTCGGCGCCTTGCCGCTGGCGCTGGGACAGGGTGCGGGTGCCGAATTGCGCGTCCCCCTGGGGATTGCGATCGTCGGCGGCCTGGTATTCTCGCAAATGCTGACGCTCTTCACCACGCCGGTCGTCCACCTCTGGTTCGACAGGCTGGCAAACTGGATCGACAGGAAACCGGGGGGCGCGAAATCAAAGGTGGTTGCGGAAAATCAGACGGTTGGGTAGGCGGATCGGTCGGGTGCGGAAAACGACGGCGGTTCGCACCCCTGACCGCCATCTCCGGCCTGCCATATCGTAGAGCCGAACGCGCCCTCCACCTAGAATCGATGAATAATCGCCACACGCGCAGCTAATTGCCGGTTCGTAGTCGACATATTGCCGACCACGCCCTGATAAAGGTCCGCGCCCTTCGCATCGCCGCTCGCCAGCTGCAATGCGACGACCCCGTACACTTCCGTGCGCTTCGACAAACTGTAGTCCGCACCGACAATGACGCGATGGTACTTCGGCACTGCGCCCGAATAATCCACGTGCCCGATCGTGTAGAGATACCCCGCGCCCAGCTTCAACGCGGGCCTGACGAAGTACGTATACGACACGTTGTAAAACTCGAAGCTCACATCGCTTTTGGTGCCGTTTGCCTGACTAAACAGGATGCGCGTATAAAGCACCCCGATGACACCATTACCCACCTGGTAGGTCGCACCGGCCCCATACGTTTGCACGTCTTTCGGATGTCCCACGTAGCTCCATGGGCCGGTAGCACCGATGGCCGAACCCGTCGTGTTGGCAACGTAATGCCCATCGGCGAACTGGTCCGCCGGATCTTTTGCATGGAAGTAGGCCACGCCGAGTTTGAGCGGACCATAAATGTAGTTCACGCCCGCGCTCAAAACGCCTGTCGTGCCGACCTGGTCATATGCGGTGGGCGAACTGAATCCGTACACGCCGCCGAACCTGAATCCATAAACGTCACCGCTCGCGTATTTGATGCTGTTATTCGTTCGTACCGTGTTGCCGATATTGTCCATGTCGCCGCTACCGTGCGTCGCCATTCCGCCCCACTGGTTTCCGTCGCCGGCGAACTGCAGGTAATCGACGATCGAATCATACTGTCGCCCGAGCGTGACGGTGCCAAAGCGATTGCTGGTGATCCCGACATAGGCGGTTCGGCCAAAAGCAAGGCCGCCCTGCCCCAAGGTTCCGTTGGTAACGTTGAATCCGCTTTCCAGCTTGAAGATCGTCTTCAGGCCACCGCCCAGATCCTCGCTGCCGATGAGCCCCCACCGGCTTCCGGAAATCCCCGTCGACACGCCGTCGCGCATGGCGACGAGAGATTTGCCACCACTGTTGTTCACATAATCGATGCCGGTTTCGATAAGGCCATACAGCGTGACGGTACTTTGTGCGTAAGCATGCTGCGAGAGCAGGCATGCGAGCGCGGTTCCGAACATGATTTTCTTCATCTTCCCCTCATCGTTGTAGTTCGACCGGATTTCATCCAGCCAAATCATTTAGTAATACGATTTAATGAGCGCAAATAAATAGGTGCATGAATGCAATGCCGAGCCGAATCAGGTACTGCGACCGTTCCCGGCGATGCAGGCCGATTCCACGAAAAGCCCGCGGCTGACGAAGTGCCGGTAAGGCGACGGCGTGGCGGCATCGCCGGGCTTCAACTCAAGCCAGGCCCGATAGGCCGACTCCGTTTCCCAGCCCGTCACCGTCGTGATCGCCGACGCATCTTTCGGGTCCGATGTCCGGTAGCGGAACAGGAATCCATCGACCTGCGCCATCAACTTGCCGTTGCGCTCGATGCGCTCGACGGCATCGGCCTCGCGGCCCGGATGACAGAAATGATCGACAATGACAAGAAAGGCCATGCTCATCCCCAAGGTTCATGTGCGTACGGCCATCGCCCTTTACAGAGCGATGCGGAAAAGGCGGAAATCCATCGGTCTCCTAGGCAAGCCATACTTCTTCGCACAGTCGCAACCCGGCGGCTTCCGAAAAAGGATGGGGAACGACGCCTTGCACGTTCGCGGCGCGTCCGTCGAGAAAATCCACGAATACCGGAATGGTTCTGCCGTCCGCGTCCCACAGAATCTTCTGCACCTGCGCATACAGTTCGGCCCGTTTGGGTCCATCCGGCGTGCGCCGTGCCTCCAGCGCCAGGGCATCCAGTTTCGGATTCCGGTAGCCGGTCTCCGGCTGCGGCGAATTCGACAGGCTGACACTGCGTAGTTCCAGATCCAGCGTTGCACGCGGAAACCAGTTGGTCACGTTAAACGCCTTCTTTCCGCTGACCTGTGCGTAATAGCCTTCCGCCGGCAAGCGCGTGAGGTTGATCGGTATCCCGACCCGGCCCGCGGTTTCCTGCAGTTCCAGCGCAAAATCCGTCGCGGGCGCGCCGTAATTGACGTCCGACGTGAACAGGTTGAGCTGCCCGCTAAATCCCGACTTTCTGTAGTAGAACCGGGCCTTGTCCAGATCGAACTCGCGTTGCGGCAGATCATGGTCGTAATATCGGTCCCTGGGTCCGATCGGAAGATCATTGGCAACCTGCCCGTATCCGTTCAGTACGCGCTTGACCATCTCCGCGCGATCGACCGCATACTTGATCGCGGTGCGCAGATTGATATCGTCGAACGGCGCGCCATTGGCCATCGTGTTGATGCAGAGCTTTCGCGATGCCTTGGAATCGACCAGCTTTGCGCGAGGGTTCCGGTCGAGCAACGTGGCGGTACGTGCGTCAACCCGGTTGATGTAATGCGCGTCCCCCGAAATCAGCGCGTCCATGCGGGCGCCGGTATCCGAAATGCCGAACGTTTCGACCTCGTCCACATAAACGGTATCGGCCTTGTAGTGATTGGCAAACCGGCGCGCCACCATGCCGATACCGGGTCTGAACTCGACGAGTTCGAACGGGCCGGTGCCGACCGGACGATCCCAGTTGGCAAATCCCTCGGGAACGATGACCGTATGCGGATCACCGAGCAGCACGGGAAAGTCGGCGTTAGGCGCCTTCAGCGTCACGACGACCCGATCCACTCCGTCCTTGCGGATATCGGTGACGTCCGAGAAATACGAGCGCACCATCGACACGGAACCCGGCTGCCGATGAAGATTGAGCGAATAGACCACGTCCTCCGGAACCAGCGGCTTGCCGTTCTGGAACACCACGCCTTGTCTCAACCGGAACGACCAGACCGACATGTCGGCATTCGGGTTCCACTCGACGGCAAGATCGGGCGATGCCTGGAACTGCCTGTCCCACTTCACGAGCGGACTCATCAGCGAATAGACGCGCAGAAAGTCGAGGTTCTGGTTCATCCTCAAGGGATTGAGGGTGTCGTTGATGCTCTGCTGCGACCACGCGATGCGCAGACGGCCGCCGCGCCGCGGCACGGAAGCCGCTGCCGCATCGGCATAGGTCAGCCCACCGCCGAGCGCCACGGCAACACCGGCGGCCGCCGCCCCCAGGAACCCGCGCCGCGACATTTTTCCATCGTGAGCCCATTCGCCGTTCATGCGTCTTCTGTTCTCCGTTCGAGATAGTGGCCGGGACGGCTCGCGTTCGTCCGTCATGCCGCCAGGCCCGGCATGCGCTCTTTCAGCCAGTCGGTCCTGAGTTCCGGTATCGCGTTAAATAGCGCCTGCGTGTACGGGTGCTGCGGATGCGCGACCACCTCCGGCGACTGACCGGACTCCACCACCTGCCCCTGATGCATCACGTAGATCTGGTCGGCGAGTTTCGAGGCTTTCGAAACATCGTGAGTAATGAAAATGCAGGCCGTGCCGAGTTGCCTCCGCAGAGTCGACAACAACGCCAGAATGCGCGAGCTGACGATCGAATCGAGTGCCGCCGTCACCTCGTCACAAACCAGCAGGTCAGGCTCGGCCGCCAGCGCGCGCGCCAGGTTGGCACGCTGCTTCTGCCCGCCGGACAATTGCGAAGGCAGGCGCTGCGCCATCTCCTCGGGCAGTTCGACGAGCCGCAGCAATTCGGCAACCCGCTTCTCGCGAGCCGCGCCCTTCAACCCGAAATACCGTTCCAGCGGCCGCCCGATTGCAGCCCCAACGGTAATGCGCGGATTCAATGCAAGGTCCGGATGCTGCAGCACCAGTTGCACGCCTCGCAGTTCCTCCATGCCGCGCCGCCGAAGCGACGGGGCAAGCGGCCTGCCATTCAGCAGCAACTCGCCGCTCGCGATAGGCAGCAACCCGGTCGCCACTCTCGCGAGCGTACTTTTGCCGGACCCCGATTCACCGACGATCGCAACGAATTCACCCCGGCGAACGGTCAGCGACACATCGTTCAGCGTCGGCTTGCCGCGGCCATACCTCGCGACTGCGTGGCGGATTTCGAGTACGGGCGCGCCGGGCACACCGGGCACATCGGGCTCACTGGAAGCCACCGGCGCCTCGGCTGTCCTGTTCGACAGCCCCGCACTCGCCGCCGCAATCAGCTCGCGCGTATAGTCGCACTGCGGTGACGTCAGCAGTTGCCGCGCCTCGCCTTCCTCGACCTTCCCGCCATGACGCAGCACGACGATCCGGTCTGCCATTTGGGCAACGACCGCCAGATCGTGGCTGATATACAGGCACGCCACCTTTTCCTGCTGGATGATGCGCTTGAGCGAAGCGAGCACGCCCAACTGCGTGGTCACGTCGATCGCCGTCGTCGGCTCGTCCAGAACCAGCAACTCCGGCCGGCACATCAGCGCCATGACGGTCATCAGGCGCTGCAACTGACCGCCGCTCAGTTCATGAGGAAACCGGCGCATCATCTCGTCCGCCGCACCGAGTCCCATGCTTCTCGCCAGCTCCAACGCTCGCCCGTACGCGACCCTGCGATTGCCCTTGCCGTGAACGGCGGTCGCCTCCATGATCTGGTCGACGATCCGGATAGCCGGATTGAAGGCGGTGGCCGCGCTCTGCGCGATATACGCCACCTTGGCGCCGCGCACGAGACGTGCCCCTCGCTGTCCTATCCGTGCAAGATCGCTGCCGCGGAACATGATCCGTCCGCTGGCAAGACGGCATCCCGCGCGGGCATAGCCTAGCGCCGCGAGCCCAATAGTCGACTTCCCGGCGCCCGATTCGCCGATCAGCGCCACCACCTCGCCCTGTTGTACCGACAGGCTGAAGTCATTCACGAGCGTACCCGACGACACCGATACGTTGAGGTTTTCGAAACGCATCAATTCGCTCATGCCAGGAACTCCGTGGAAATATCGCGCTGCGAGCGCCGCAGAAACCAGTCCACCAGTTTGTTGGCCGAAAACGTGACCGAGAAAATCGCGAGTGCGGGAAACACCGCCGCAATCGACCCCAGGCGCAATCCGGCCAGGTTCTCGCGCACCATCATTCCCCAGTCCGCGGCTGGCGGCTGTACGCCCAATCCCAGGAAGCTGACGGCACTCAACAACATGACCGTCGCGGCGAAGCGCACGCCGAAGTCGGTCAGCAGCGGCGGGTAGGCATTCGGGAGTGCCTCGCGGAACAGAATCCAGAAGACGCTTTCTCCGCGCAAATGCGCGAGATCGACGTAGTCGCGTGCCAGGTTGTCCAACCCCACGGCCCGGGCCACGCGATACACGCGTACGGATTCGATCAGGCCGACGGTGCAGACCAGCACCATTTCGGACGACCCGAGCGCGGAGACGCAAACCAGCGCAAACATGATCGTCGGCAGTGCCATCAGCCCGTCCATCACACGCCCGATGGCCTCGTCGATCCAGCCCTTCGCATAGGCCGAAAAAAAGCCGATCGTGATACCGACGCCGGAAGCGATCAGGTTCGCGGCAACCGCGAGCACGATGGTCGTGCGCGAACCGAAGATGATCCGCGAAAGCATGTCGCGGCCGAAATAGTCCATCCCGAGGATCGCCCCATGCTGCGGCACACCGTAAGGATCCCCGATGATCTCGCGCTGCGACCACGGTGCGATCCATGGCGCGGCGAGGGCAACCAGTATCCAGAGCACGATCACGATCAGCGGCAGTTTCGGCACGCTCCCCGTCCGTCCGCCATGGAAAATGCGCGCGATATTCATGTCCTGCTCCGCAGTCTCGGACTGCCCGCCAGTGCCAGCAGATCCGTCGCCATGTTCAGGCCGACGTAGATCGTCCCGAACACCATCGCACAGCCCTGTACCAAAGGAAGATCCCGCACCGCCACGCTGTCGATCATCAGCTTGCCCATGCCCGCATAGGAGAAGATCACCTCCACCACCACGACCCCGCTGACGAGGTAGCCGAGACTGATACCGATCACGTTGGCGATCGGCCCGATCGCGTTCGGCAACGCGTGGCGCACGAGAATCCTCGAACGGGGCACGCCCTTGAGCAACGCCATCTCCACATACGGCGAGCCGAGCACGTTGAGGATGGAGCTGCGCGTCATGCGCGTCGTCGGCGCAAAGACCGAAATGACCAGCGTCATCACCGGCAGCGCGAGGCGCCGCAGATGCGAACCCAGCGTCACCTCGCCGAACATGTAGGAGGTCGCGGGCAACCAGCCCAACTGCACCGAGAACACGAGAATCAGAAACGCGGCGAACATGAACTCCGGTCCCGACGCGGTAATCAGGCTGGTGTTCGTAATCAGCCGGTCGGGCCAGGTTCCGGCTCGCGCCGCTGCGTAAAGACCCAGCGCCACCGCCAAAGGCAGGGCCACGAGAGCCGTCAGGCCACCGAGCAGCAACGTGGCCGGCAAGCGCGACGCAATGAGCGCCGACACGCTGCGGCCGCTTGCATAGGACTTGCCGAGATTGCCGTGCAGCGCGCCCGACACCCACGTCAGATATTGCGTGTAGAGCGGCCTGTCGAGGCCCGCGTCATGGCGAAACGCCGTGAGCGTCTGCGGCGTGGCGTCCTGCCCGAGCACCACCTCCGCCACGTCTCCCGGCAACAGATGCGTACCCGCGAAGATGAGCAGCGAGACGAACACGAGCGTGCCGATCCCGAACGCGACCCGTCGCAGCAGGACACGCATTACGCGCCAGCCGACTGCTCCGAACCGCCATGAGCGCCGCCGAACGTCCGGCGCATGGCCTGGATCTGGTCTCGCATCGACAATGTCGGCCAACTTTTGCATGCGCTTGCCCTGTCTATGTTAAGTGCAATGAAATTCGGTCCTTCGGCCTCGATCAGCGTGGCGATGCGCGCGCGCAGATCGTCGACGTCGTCGATGCGCGTGCTGTTCCTGAAGCCCGAGGCCTGCGCGAGCGCAACGAAATCGGCCGTGGCGGCACCGGGAATCGGCTGGTTGCCGGACGTTTCGTAAAGGCCGTTGTTCATCACGATCAGCGTGTAATTGCGCGCACGCGCTTCGCCGATCGTCACCAGCGTGGCCAGTTGCATCGTCACGCAACCGTCGCCGTCGACGGTCACGACACGTTTGTCCGGCGCACCGAGCGCCATGCCGAGACCCAGCGACGAGGCGCTGCCCATGCAGCCGAGCATGTCGATATGCAACGGTGCCTCGGGATCGAGCGCATGCCATACAGGCGTGGCCTGCATGGTGGCAACCGACAGATACTGGTTCTTGCGGCACACGTCCGCCAGAATCCGGATGACTTCCTCTCGCAACATATGCTCAGACTCCGGTAGGAATGGGGACAACGAGTGCCCAGGGGGACTGCTGCTGCAATGCCTGCTCGTACACGTCGGGAATCTTCCCGAGATCGGCGTCATGCCACAGCCGCAGCGACGGCACGCCCCACATGTCGAGCGTCGGTTCGAGCAGCCGCACCATGCGCTGCGGGTGCTGCTCCATCGGCGTCGCCGCCTTGTTGCCGTACTGGCCGATCAGCATGACGGTCGGCACGCCGGCGTCGAGCGAGATGCCGCGAATCGTGTTGAGGCACGCATAGAAGCCGTTGTTCTGAATCGTCAGCAGCGGCCTGTGGCCCATCGCATACAGCCCGGCATTGATGCCGATCGCTTCGTCCTCGCTGCATGCATAGACGGTCTGCAGGTCGGGCGCGGCTTCGATCGCCGCGATGAAGGTTTCCTGATACGTGTCGGGTACGATGACCACGTGCGAAATACGCGCCTGTCGCAGAACCTCGACAAGCCGTGCCGCGCTCAAGGGTGTGGGAATCTCGTGTTGATCTGTCATGTCAGCCTGCCTGCCTCGATAGTTCGCTTTCGGTGGTCATCTCGCAGTCCGCGTTACGTCTCGCGGTATCGCTGAGAATCTGGTGCGCGGCGTTGTGCCCCGGAATGCCCGAGACGAATCCGGCCGGCCAGGTGCCGGTGCCGCAGAAGTAGAGTCCGTCGACCGGCGCGCGGTAATCGGACATGCCGGCCATCGGCCGCAACGAGAACATCTGCCCGGCCAGGTTGTCGCCCTGGATCACGTTGCCTTCCAGCAGCCCGTACTCGTTCTCGAGATCGAGCGGGCTCATGTAGCGGTGATCGACGATGCTGTCCTTGATGCCCGGCATGTATTCGTCGAGCACCTTGATGCACCGGTCGCCGAACGCGTCGCGAGTGGCGGCATCCCATACGCCGTCCTTCAGTGCATAGGGCGCGTGCCAAACGTTGATACTGAGCAGATGGCGCCCCGGGGGCGCGAGGTCGGGATCGATCATCGACGGACAGAGCCCCCACATGAGCGGCCGCTCGGACGGCACGCCATGCTTCGCCTGGTCGAAGGCGCGGTCCATGTATTCGACGCTGGGCGCAATCCGGAACTGGCAACTGGCGATCTGGCGGGTTTCCTCGTCCGTCGCGCCATCGGCGACATGCGGCGGTCGATCGAGCGACAGCGCGATCTTGAACGCGGACCCTTTCATCGGAATCCGGCGCACGCGCTCCAGCGTGTTGGCGCGAATCGCACCGGCGGGCAGCAGATCGAGCAGCGTGGTCTTGGGATTGGCATTCGAGACGACGACGGGAGCCCGGAAGCACTCGCCACTCGCCGTTTCCACGCCAACGGCCGCGCCGTTCTCGACGAGAATCCGCCGCACCGCGACGTCGGTCCGGATCTCCCCGCCGGCCTCGACGACCGCGCGAGCCATCGCCGCGATGATCGCGCCCATGCCGCCCTTCGGAAAACCGGTCGAACCCCGCAGCGGCATCAGCCGTGGATCGTCGGGCGAGGTCGGCTTACGTGCCGCGAGCGAAAGCGGGCGGATCAGCATGGGGACCGCGGTGCCCGGCGTACTTGGCCCCGCCTGAACGGCCACGCAGCCGCGGATCGCGATCAGTGCCCTCGCCTCTTCCGACTGCAGCCACTCTTCCGCGAGGTCCCGGATACTGCCGAAGAAAAACTTGCCGAACGCGTCCTCCAGTTCCGGCGAATCGATCTTTGCCAGCATGTCGCGCAACGAAGGCGGCGGCTCGAACGGCGAGACGCCGAGTGCCTGGGCGAACCGGTCGACGTACGCCAGCAGACCGAAGAAGCGCTCCTCGTCTCCTTTCGCAAAGCTGGCAAGCTGCTCCCGCACGCGGTTCTGATCGCGCCAGCCGACAAAGTAACGTCCCGTGTCGAACCGCGTGAACAACGTGGGGTCGGTGGAAATGAAGCGGAGCCCATGACGCTCCAGCTGCATGTCGGCGGCAATCGTCTGTTCGAGCGAGCCCGTCGAATTGGTAATCGAAGAACGATGCCCCGGAAAGTACTCGACCGTGCCGCACGGGCCGCCGAGCGCGCGACGACGCTCCAGAACCAGCACGCGCCGTCCCGCGCGCGCCAGATAGAAAGCACTGACGAGGCCGTTATGGCCGCCGCCGATCACGATGGCGTCATAGGTAGGATGTTTGGTTGATCTTGGGGACATTATCGACATGGATTGCAGGACCTGGATTGGTTGATTCCCTGTTGATTCCTACGACGAACAAAGCCCGCGCATCCGTCGGCTCGTTCCGTACACTTCCACTGCTCACTGCGAGATTGCGGGTGCCGCGACCGGACTCATCGGCTGCAGCGTGTTCTACAGGCACCGTTGCGGCGCGCAATGCACCACGCTCCTGTGCGAGGGATATCCCTGGCCGGCTCCGGCCACGCGGCCCTCTCCATCCCCAGCGTTCCCATACAGAGAAATTGGGATGATCGTAAGGTGCGGAGTAGAATAAAAAAAGTTTAATTTTTTAATCTTTCGATTTACTTTACTTATATGGCCGAGCAACTTCCCGATGTCAAGATGACGCAGATCCGGCACTTCGTCTCGGTCGTGGAGCATGGCGGATTCAAGGCCGCCGCCGCCGCGGTATTTCGCAGCCAGCCGGCGCTCTCGCTTTCGATCCGCGAGCTCGAAACCACCTTGGGCGCCCGGCTGCTCGAACGCGGCAACCGGGTGATGCTCACCGCGTTCGGCACGCTGTTCTATCGGGAAGCGAAATCGCTCGTCGAACACTACGACCGGGCCATCCAGGCGGCGATCGACGTTGCCCAGGTTCGCCTCGGGCGGGTCAAGATCGCCGCCGTGCCGTCCATTGCGCACGAAATCCTGCCCCGCGCCATCAGCCGCTTCGTACGCTCGTATCCGACCGTCAATCTGCATGTCGAAGACGGCTCGACGATCTACGTGCATGAGCGGGTGAAATCGGGAACGGTCGACTTCGGCATCGCGAGCGAACCGGACAGCAGCTCCGGCCTCAGGTTTTCGCCGCTCCTCGCGGATGCACTCTGCGCGGTCGTCCCGGCGGGTCACCCGCTGTTCAAAAGAAAAAAGCTGAAGTGGCCACAGCTGGCCGCCAGCCGGATCATCGGCAACGGCATCATGCAGGCGCTGTCGCCCGATGTCCGGGCGGCGATCGGCCAGCCGGAATCGCTGTTCATCCCCAATACCACGACGCTGCTTGCTGCGGTGGAGAACGGCGTCGGCGTTACGGTCCTGCCCTTCCTCTCGAACCAGCACAACGGCGAGTCGCTCAGGTTCATCCCGCTCGAATCTCCACGCGTGGAGCGACTGGTCGGCATCGTGGAACCCGAGGACAAGTCGCCCAGCCCGGCCGCGCTAGCGCTGCGCAACGGCATTGTCGAAGAAGTACAGGCGCTCGCTCCATGCCCCGAGGTCAGGCGCCTGCGCAGCGGCTCGGCCTGAAAAGCGTGAGCCGGGGCACTGCCTCGGTCCTTCCGTCCCGGCACTGCACTGCAAACGCCCGCGAGTAGTGCACGGCCTCTCCCTGCGAGAACCCATCCGGGTTCCCGCATTCCTTCCTCTTCGCCTGATGAGCGCTGCGCCCCGGCAACCGCACGAAGCGTGTGGCCATCCATTTACCAGACTGATGAGTTCAATATATACTGCGCCCAAGTCAACCACCGAGGCACGGCATGCCCTCATTTATCGCTCTGGTTCTGGAAAGTCCGATTACGCTGGTGTTCGGCCGGATACTGCTGACGACGCTCTTCTGGAGCGCGGGTATCTTCGGACTGTTTAACTTTTCCGTGATCGTCTCGGAGATGAAGGCGGTCAACCTGCCGGCGCCCGTGGGCTTCGCGGTGGCGACCATCGCCATTCAGCTGATGGGCTCCGTGCTGCTGATCGGGAATTTCAACGGCCTGGGATGGTTGGGCGCGGGCGCGCTCGGCCTGTTCACGCTACTCACGATTCCCTACGGGCACGCGTTCTGGACTTTCCCCGAACCGCGTC
This sequence comes from Paraburkholderia sp. Cy-641, assembly GCF_011752945.1. Lineage (NCBI taxonomy): Bacteria > Pseudomonadati > Pseudomonadota > Betaproteobacteria > Burkholderiales > Burkholderiaceae > Paraburkholderia > Paraburkholderia sp. Cy-641. Next base: position 10,264 of record NZ_VWWM01000043.1, on the reverse strand, counting down.
GAACGGAAGAACTTCACATTGCGCTGGAGCATATTTCGGTCGCGGGAGGTATGCTGATGGCCGCGATTTTGACCCTGAGATGATCGTATTTCACATGACCTCACTTCCACGTGGCCGGCCCAAGGACCTGGTGAAGCAGCAAGCGCTTCTCGATGCCGCACGCGACCTGCTTCTGGAGCACGGTGCGGACGTGACGACCAGCGCCATCGCCGCACGCGCGGGCGTGGCGAAAGCGACCCTGTTTGCGCATTTCAGCGACAAGGACGAATTGATCGATGCGGTGATACGCCGCGAGTCCGACCGCACGGCGACGGACGCCGAGCTCGCCGAAGGCCTGGCGATGGATATCGTGCCGGCGCTTCGCAAGTTCGGCATTCGCTTTACACGGTTCATCAACGAGCGCGAGTTGGCCGGATGGGATCGGCTCATCGCGACAGCGGCGAAAAGAAGCCCGGAGCTTCCGAAGCGGTTTTTCTCGAGTGGCCCCGGACGCGGGCAAGCGATTCTCGCCTCGTTGATTCAGGCGGCGATAGAAAAGGGAACGTTGAGGGATTGCGACGCGACCCAGGCGGCCGATGACCTCGCCGGACTCTGGATCGGCTTCTCCAATCTTGAAGTGAAACTGGGTGCCCGCACGCCGTTCAGCGAGGCTCAACTGCGCAAAAAAGTCGATCACGGAATCGACGTCTTTATGCGGTTCTACGGGACTGAGGATAAGCGTCGGCGGCCTGAATGACGGGACATGGCCGACTCTGCCCCGGCCATCAAACCATCCAGCGCTCAAGCTTCGCGACTCCATGCCGATACAACGGATATTGCCATCCGTTACTGGAGCAGAAGCATGGATCTCTCTATCGCGCCGACAACCGCGGCGACCGTACCCGTACAAGCTTCCGATTCGAATCTCAATTCCGTGGCATTGACCCAGCGTTCCGCGACCGCGGATGCCGCGGCTTCCGCGGTGACCTCGATAACGGCCGTCGATCCACCGGTCACCAGCGCCCGGGTCGCCAAATATCTGGACGCCATGAGCATCAATTTCAGAACGGGCAAAGATGCCGAAGGCGTAGCCAATGCCCTCGTTTCATCGATGCAGGCGTTGATCCTGCAACGTCCCGATCTCGCCAACGCCCAATTCGATTTCCAGTCCGACGACGGTTCGATCAAGGTCACGTCCGACAGCCTGAGCGACAGCGACAAGAGCTGGCTCCAGAACCTGCTCAATAGCAACAGTGCGCTGGTGCAGGCCGTCAACACCTTTCACAGCGATGCAGTAGGCGGCTACGCGGCCTGGGCGGAAGCGGACGGCACGCCGCTGACCGATGCGCAATCCCAGGCCGTCAGCAAAAAAGCGGACGGCATGGTGAGCTTCATGCAGCTATTCCATCAGCTCGGCACCGCAGGCGCGAAAGGGATGTTCAATGATGGCGCCTACTACGCCCCGAACGGCGCAAAAATCGACCTGACGCAGAACACCGGCAACGCCGTCGGCTTCCTGAGCTTCATGCAAAGCGCGCGGGCGATGTCGAACGGCACCGACGAATACGTCGGTCCGGCCGGCCACACGCTTTACGGCGCGGCAAAATTCGACGTGTTCAACGCGAGCATGATGCCGGATTTTTACCCTTCGCTCGTTACCTCGCTCGGCGTCCACGAGGTGGCGTGATTCCTGGTTCGCTAGCGGGAGCCGCAAAGGGAATCGCTCGATTGCGGCCCCGGAGCCGATACCGTCACTCGCCGTCCATCAACCGGACCCTCACCTTGCGCCCCTTCAGCTTGCCCGCGCTGAGCCGGCGCACCGCCTCGCGCGCGATGCTGCGCTCCACCGCGACATAGGTCGACATATCGGTCACGTTGATCTTGCCGATCTGCGAGCCTTCGAAACCGGCCTCGCCGGTCAGCGCGCCGAGCACGTCGCCGGGACGAATCTTTTCCTTGCGGCCGCCGAGAATCTGCAGCGTTTCCATCGGCGGCAGCAGCGGCCCGTCGCCAGCCGGCTTCAGGTCCGCCAGCTTGTGCCATTCGACGTCGCGCTTTTGCGCCTGCTCGATACCGCCGACGCGCCCCATCTCGTCCATGCTCGCGAGACTCAACGCCCAGCCGTCCTGATCGGCGCGGCCCGTGCGGCCGATGCGGTGCGTGTGCACTTCAGGGTCCGGCGTCACGTCGACGTTGATCACCGCTTCGAGCTGCGCGATGTCGAGCCCGCGCGCGGCGACGTCGGTTGCGACCAGCACCGAGCAGCTACGGTTCGCGAACTGGATCAGCACCTGATCGCGCTCGCGCTGATCGAGCTCGCCATGCAGCGCGAGCGCATGAAAGCCCTGTGCGCGCAGCACGTCGAGCAGATCGCGGCACTGCTGCTTGGTGTTGCAGAACGCGATCGTGCTGACCGGGCGATAGTGGTTCAGGAGCAGCCCGACCGAGTGCAGACGCTCGTCCTCGGTCACTTCATAGAAGCGCTGACGGATCTTGCTGTCGTCGTGCCGCTCGGCGAGCTTGACTTCCTTCGGATTGCGCAGGAATTGCTGGCTCAGCTTCGCGATGCCCTCGGGGTACGTCGCCGAAAACAGCAGCGTTTGACGCTCTTTCGGGCATTGTCTGGCGACCTTCGCGATGTCGTCGAAGAAGCCCATGTCGAGCATGCGGTCGGCCTCGTCGAGCACGAGCGTGTTGAGCGACTGCAACGCGAGGCTGCCGCGTTCGAGGTGATCCATGATGCGGCCCGGCGTGCCGACCACGATGTGCGCACCGTGTTCGAGGCTCGCCGTCTGCGGACGCATCGGCGTGCCGCCGCACAAGGTCAGCACCTTGATGTTTTCTTCCGCGCGTGCGAGGCGGCGGATTTCCTGCGTGACCTGATCGGCAAGTTCGCGGGTCGGGCAGAGCACCATCGCCTGCGTGTCGAACTGGCGCGCGTCGAGCCGCGCGAGCAGCGCGAGCGAAAACGCCGCGGTCTTGCCGCTGCCGGTTTTGGCCTGGGCGATCAGATCGTGGCCGGCGAGCGCGATCGGCAGGCTCGCGGCCTGGATCGGCGTCATTTCGACGTAGCCGAGTTGCGTGAGGTTCGCGAGCGTCGCGGGCGGCAGCGGCAATTCGCTGAATGCGGCACCGGCGGGAGTGGGACGGTTCATAAGGTCCTGGATTGGGCTGAAGCTGGGACTGACGCTAACGACAGGGCGAACGACGCGCGATTACTCGGCCATCGGCCCCGGATCGGGACGGCCCGGCAGTTGTTCATACAGCACTTTGCCGTCGTCGCCGTCGAAACGCTCGACGTAATTGCGCGCGCCGCACAGCGGGCAGCGGAACAGCAGCCCCTGCCCCTCGTTCTTGATAACGACGTCGGACTGCTCCCACTGCGCGCCGCAGGACTGGTTTCTACAGGTAAACACGTTGATTCTCCAACTGGATTCGATGTTTCGATGATCGGTCGGCCAGGCCGCGCGAACGGCCTGGCCTTGCATGGGATTGCTTGCCACGGCAATGCGCCGGCACGCGACGTGCCAGCCGGTGCACTTCAGTTCAGATTCAGCACGTCAGCCCAGATGCGTATGCCGCGTGCGCGGCACGCTCACGTCCATTTCGGTCAGGCCATGCACGATGCCGCAGTCCTCGACCGGATGCTCGCCATGGCACTGCTCGCGCAGCGTGGCCAATTGCGCCTTCAGCTGCTGGAGCTCTTCGATACGGGTGTCGACGTGCGCGACGTGCTCGTCGATCAGCGTATGCATGCTGCCGCAGCCGCCGGCCGGCGCGTCGGTCAGACGCAGCAAGGCGCGGATTTCGTCATGGGTCATGTCGAGCGCGCGGCAGTTGCGGATGAAACGCAGACGCTCGACGTGCTTCGCCGTGTAACTGCGGTAATTGGCTTCGGTGCGCTCCGCCTCGGGCAGCAGGCGCTCCTTTTCGTAGAAACGGATCGTTTCCGTCGTGCAATGGGCGATTTTCGCCAGTTCGCCGATTTTCATGGACCCTCCTGCTACGCGGCCTTGACCTTGTAGTGGCTTCAAGGTGTTTACTAGACCACAAATCGCACGAGGAAGCCACCATGCCTGAAATCAGCCGTTTTGCCGCCGATCGTCCTGAAACGGACGAGGCCTGTGCGCATGGGCGCCACGGGCAGGCGGACACGCAGCAGTACGGCCACGCTCATGGTCATGAAAGCGGTCACGAAAGCGGCGCGGGCGGCGGCTGTGGGCATGATGCTCATGGACATGGCCACGCGCATGCGCACGCCCAGCACCCGCATGGAAACCGCGCTGAACGGCATGAGGGGCACACTCACCGCGACGGCCATGAGCATGGCCACGATCACGCGGACGGGCACGACCGCAAGCGCGGCCAGGCCTCGGCTCACTCCCACGATCACGCCGACGGCGCCTGCTGCGCCCCCGCCGCGCTCGCGCCGACGCCACTGCGCCTGCCGCGTTCCGAAGCTGTCGGCGACGACCTGCGCACCGCCATCCGCATCATGCAGATGGACTGCCCGACCGAGGAAGCGCTGATCCGCAAGAAACTCGGCCGTCTGCCGGCCGTTCGCAGCATGGACTTCAACCTGATCCAGCGCGTGCTGACGGTCGTCCACGCGCCGGATGCACTCGAACCGATCCTCGCCGCGCTGCGCTCGCTCGATTTCACCCCCGAACTCGCGGGCGACAACCCCAACGCAACCCCCACGGCCCCCGGCAGCGCTACGCCGAAGCCCTGGTGGCCCCTCGTGCTCGCCGGAGTCGTCGCGGCCGGCTCAGAGGCCGCTGGCTGGCTTGGCGCGCCCGTCTGGATGGTGGCGGGCCTCGCACTCGTCGCGATCGTCTCCTGCGGGCTCACGACGTATCGCAAGGGCTGGCTCGCGCTGCGCAACGGCAATCTGAACATCAACGCGCTGATGAGCATCGCCGTGACCGGCGCGGCACTGCTCGGTCAATGGCCCGAGGCCGCGATGGTGATGGTGCTGTTCACGATCGCCGAGCTGATCGAAGCGCGCTCGCTCGACCGCGCGCGCAATGCGATCGAGGGACTCATGCGGCTCGCGCCCGAAGAAGCCAGCGTGCAGCAGCCCGACGGCGCGTGGCAGCCCATGCGCGTCGACGCGATCGCGCCCGGCGCGCTGGTGCGCGTGAAGCCGGGCGAGCGGATCGCGCTCGACGGCGAGATCGTCGCGGGCCGCTCGAGCGTCGATCAGGCGCCGATCACCGGCGAGAGCCTGCCGGTCGACAAGACCACCGGCGACGCCGTATTCGCCGGCACGATCAACCAGGCGGGCTCGTTCGACTATCGCGTGACGGCGGCGGCCGGCAACACGACGCTCGCGCGCATCATCCATGCGGTCGAAGAAGCACAGGGCACGAAGGCGCCGACGCAGCGTTTCGTCGATCAATTCGCGCGCGTCTATACGCCGATCGTGTTCGCGATCGCGCTCGCCGTGGCGGTCGTGCCGCCGTTGCTGTTCGGCGGGGCCTGGCATGCGTGGACCTACAAGGCACTGGTGCTGCTCGTGATCGCGTGTCCGTGCGCGCTCGTGATCTCGACGCCGGTGACGATCGTCAGCGGGCTCGCGGCCGCGGCGCGCAAGGGGATTCTCATCAAGGGCGGGGTGTATCTCGAACAGGGGCGCAAGCTGAGCCGGCTGGCGCTGGACAAGACCGGGACGCTGACCCATGGCAAGCCGGTGTTGACCGGGTTCGAGGTGGTGGGGGATGAAGTTGGTGTTGGCGCGGGTGTTGGCGATGTGGGCGCCGGTGACGCTCATGCCGATGCCCGCGCGACTCAATACCGCACGCTCGCGGCCAGCCTCGCGGGCCGCTCCGATCATCCCGTGTCGATGGCCATTGCCAGGGCCGCGCACGACGACGGCATCGCCCACCTGCCCGTCGATACCTTCGAAGCGCTCGCCGGACGCGGCGTGCGCGGCGAGATCGATGGTGCAACGTACTGGCTCGGCAATCATCGCCTGATCGAAGCGTTGGGCCGCTGCTCGCCGCCACTCGAAGCGCGCCTCGAAGCACTCGAAGCGCAAGGCCAAACCGTCGTGATGCTCGCCGACGCCCAACGCGTGCTCGCGCTGTTCGCGGTCGCGGACACGGTGAAGGACACGAGCCGCGCCGCCGTCGCCGAATTGCGGCGGCTCGGCGTCGGCACCGCGATGCTGACCGGCGACAACCGCCACACGGCCGCGGCGATCGCGCAGCAGGTCGGCGTCGACGAAGCGCGCGGCGACCAGTTGCCCGAAGACAAGCTCGACGCGGTCGCGCAATGGTCGGCCGCGGGTGCGACGGTCGGCATGGTCGGCGACGGCATCAACGATGCGCCCGCGCTCGCGCGCGCCGACATCGGCTTCGCGATGGGCGCAATGGGCACCGACACCGCGATCGAAACCGCCGACGTCGCGCTGATGGACGACGACCTGCGCAAGATTCCGGCGTTTATCCGGCTGTCGAAGGCAACGCATGCGGTGCTGGTACAGAACATCGCGCTCGCGCTGGGCATCAAGAGCGTGTTTCTCGTGCTGACGCTGATGGGCCTCGGCACGATGTGGATGGCAGTGTTCGCCGATGTCGGCGCGAGCTTGCTGGTGGTGGGGAATGGGTTGAGGTTGTTGCGGAAGTAAACGCGCTCGGGGGACTGGCTGGGAGCGGCGTATACGGCGGGTATCGGGAGCAGTGTGGTGTCCGGTCGCCTGCGCGCTGATGTTTTGCCGCGTGTCGGCTATGCGATTCGCGTTGACCACGCGGTTCAGCTTGAGATTGAGGTTGACCCCGAACCCGAACCCGAATCGCGGCTCACGGCTCCGGGCGTTGCGGGCACGCTCGCCGGCAACGCCTCGCTCTCGTCTTTCAAACCGACGCCCGTCAGCCCGAGCTTCCTCGCCTGCGTGAGCAGATAGTGCAGCTTGTGCGCCGCTTGCGGATAGTCGAGCCCTTCGGGGCGCACGTTCGAAATGCAGTTGCGTTGCGCGTCGGTGCAGCCCGTTTGCGGCGCGTACGTGATGTAGATGCCGAGACTATCCGGCGAACTCAAACCGGGCCGCTCGCCGATCAACATCACGACGATCTTCGCGCCGAGCAATGCGCCGATCTCGTCGCCAAGCGCGACGCGCGCCTGACGCGCGATCACCACAGGGCCGATGCGCCAGTCCGCGAATTTGGGGCGCACGGCTTGCAGCAGCGGCACAGCCTGCTTCGACGCGGCAAATGCCGATAGACCATCGCCGATCACGAACAGCACATCGCTCGTTTGTGCCGGCCGTTGCGCAAGCGCCGCGCGGCTCTCGTCCGACAGACGCCGCCCGAGATCGGGACGCCGCAAATAATGCTCGCGATCCGGCGCGGCGCTATGCACGTCCAGCGTGTCGAATCCTAGCGCTTGTAGTGTTTCGTGCAGCGCGTTGACGTCGAGCGGATGATGCACGGCGTCGCGCGCCTGCGCATGCGCGAGATTGAACGCGAGCAGCGGCGCGGTCGGCACGCCGTTGCCCGCGCGGCCTAACGCGATGCGTGCCTGCGTAAACTGGCGCAGTACGCTCCACGGGTCCCTGTCGAGTGCGTCGCTTTCGTTCCCGCTCCCGTTCTCGCTCATGTGATCCCCATCCAGTCGCGCGCGCCTTCGAGCAGCGGCTGCCGCGCCGATGCGCCGAGCAATGCGCCGTGTGCGTCGATAATCAGCATCGACTCCAGCCATGCCTCGAATTCAGGCGCGCGCCGCAAACCGAGCACGTCGCGCACGTACAGCGCATCGTGGAAAGACGTGCTCTGATAGTTGAGCATCACGTCGTCCGCGCCCGGCACGCCCATGATGAAATTGACGCCCGCAACACCGAGCAGCGTCAGCAGATTGTCCATGTCGTCCTGATCCGCTTCGGCGTGATTCGTGTAGCAGATGTCGCAACCCATCGGCACACCGAGCAGCTTGCCGCAGAAGTGATCTTCGAGACCCGCGCGCGTGATCTGCTTGCCGTCGTACAGATACTCCGGGCCGATGAAGCCGACCACCGTGTTCACCAGAAACGGCTCGAACTTGCACGCCACCGCATACGCGCGCGCCTCGCAGGTCTGCTGATCGACGCCGAAATGCGCATCCGCCGACAACGCGCTGCCCTGCCCCGTTTCGAAGTACATCAAATTGCTACCGACCGTGCCGCGTTTGAGCGACAACCCCGCCTCGTACGCTTCCCGCAGCAGCGCAAGCGAAATGCCGAAGCTCGCGTTCGCTTTCTCGGTGCCCGCGATCGACTGGAACACGAGATCGACCGGCGCGCCTTGTTCGATCGCGGCAATCGTACTCGTTACGTGCGTGAGTACGCACGATTGCGTCGGCACCTGATAGCGCTGGCGGAAATCGTCGATCATCAGCAGCAGCGTCGTGATCGCCGCGAGGTTGTCGCTCGCGGGGTTGATGCCGATCAGCGCGTCTCCGCAGCCGTACATCAGGCCATCGAGCATCGAGGCGGCGATGCCTTTGACGTCGTCGGTCGGGTGGTTCGGTTGCAGGCGTACGGACAGATGGCCCGGTAAGCCGACGGTATTGCGAAAGCGCGTGACGACAGGGCGTTTACGAGCGACAGCGATGAGGTCCTGGTTGCGCATCAGCTTCGAGACTGCGGCGAGCATTTCCGGGGTGAGGCCTTCGGTGATGCGGGTCAGTGCGTCGGTATCGGTGGTGGTGCTGAGCAGCCAGTTGCGGAAGTCGCCGACTGTCAGATGAGAGATGTCGGTGAAGGCTTGAGGCGAGTGATCGTCGACGATCAGGCGCGTGACCTCGTCGGTTTCGTAGGGGATCAGCGGTTCGTTCAGGAACGTGCGCAGCGGCACCTGGGCCAGCGCCATTTTGGCGGCGACCCGCTCTTCCTCGCTCGCGGCCGCGATACCCGCGAGCTGGTCGCCCGAGCGCTGCGGACTTGCTTTGGCGAGCAGGGTCTTCAGGTCGGCGAAACGGTACGTGCGACTGCCGATCGACTCGGTGTAGCTCATGTTTGCGGCTCCATCGCTTCGCGCGAACGCGGGCGGGAATGGGAACGGCGGTGGCATGCTGCGTGCTTCTGGTGGTGCTCTCGTTACACGATAGCGCCAAATGAAGGCAGCGTCACGTTTGCAGGTTTGGGTTTGGGGCTGCTGTGCTGTTCGTCGATGCGGTTTACGGGGGTTGATTGTTGGTGCTGCTTGTTGATGTGGCTTTCCGGCTTTCGTTTACGTAGGCTGTTTGGTTGAGGCTTTGACGTTTGTTTACGGGCTACGACTACCGCTGCCACGATTCGAAAACGTGGTGCAATCAGCAAGTGCTTAATCCGCGTTCCGCTTCGCGCGGCCCGCGTGAAATTCGCAAGGAGACGATCAAATGACGATGAAGCGTGAGGTCGTAATTCGTAGTGTAGAGCCGATGGAGATTCTGTCGGTCGATCATGTCGGGCCTTAATGCAGATCGGCAAGGCTTTTGATGCTTTGTTCGGCTGGCTTGGGAAACACAATCTGCTTGCGGGAGAGATGCGGATGGTCGGGCTTTTCTTCGATGACCCGGGCGTGGTCGAGGAACAGAAGCTGCTGTCGAAGGCGGGAGTGTTGTTGCCGGGGCCGGTGATAACCGAAGTTGCCGCGTCTGTTGCTATGAGTGATGGAGTTTCGGTGACGCGTATACGTGGTGGAGAGTATGCGGTGTTGCGGCATGTCGGGCCGTATAGCGATATGCGGGCGACTTATGAGTGGTTGTATGGGACGTGGCTCGTGCAATCTGGTAGGGCGGCGGCGGATGCGCCGGCGTTTGAGGAGTATTTGAATAGTCCAAAGGGGACTGCGCCCGCGGAGTTGGTGACGGAGATTTGTTTGCCGTTAGGTTAACCGGCCGCGTTGTGATTGCTTTTGAGTTCCTTCGTTGCTGCCGGTGTTGTGTGCGTATACGTTGTGCGGGTCGTTAACGCGGGTTCTGGTTTTTATATTCTTTGTATATGTATACGTAGTAATAGTTAACAAGCGGGGCTGTTCGCTGTGGATAACTTCGAAGTTCGTTTACGGATCAATGGGCTGCGGAATCGATAACCCTTGGGAGCGCAAGCGGACAGAGTCGCGGAGCCTGGGAGAATTTTTTTGCGGTCGGTTAACGTGCTGGGTTTATTAAGGTTTCGCTCACAATGTGTTGGTGGGGATTTTGGAGCGGCCCCCTGAATCGCCGGACACAGTCTCCCGCTTAAACTAACGGGTAGGCATAGGACTGTGTTAATGGGATGGTCGCCCCCGCCTCCCCGGCAAGAGTACGCTATGGAGGCAATCACCAA
>NZ_VWWM01000042.1:0-79379 GCF_011752945.1 Paraburkholderia sp. Cy-641 | reverse complement strand
CCCGTCATGCCTGATGACCATAGCGAGTCGGTCCCACCCCTTCCCATCCCGAACAGGACCGTGAAACGACTCCACGCCGATGATAGTGCGGATTGCCCGTGTGAAAGTAGGTAATCGTCAGGCTCCTTCTTGGTCAAAAACCCCACCCATTGCAGTGGGGTTTTTCCGTTTACGGAAGACCTGGAATCGCTGCATATAAGTGAGAACGGTGGGTTTGGAATGGTCAAGCAAGCCTTGACAAAAAGATGTTGTTCCCCCATAATCATCAGTTCTCTGCGGAGGGGTGCCCGAGTGGCTAAAGGGGGCAGACTGTAAATCTGTTGGCTTACGCCTACGTTGGTTCGAATCCAACCTCCTCCACCAGAATGCAAGTTGTAGCAGTTGTTGGGAATCCATGATCGTTGCGGGTGTAGCTCAATGGTAGAGCAGAAGCCTTCCAAGCTTACGACGAGGGTTCGATTCCCTTCACCCGCTCCAGTGACACGGAAGTAGCGCCCATGTGGCTCAGTGGTAGAGCACTCCCTTGGTAAGGGAGAGGTCGGCAGTTCGATCCTGCCCATGGGCACCAGAAGTATTCAGTGATTGTTTGCGCCCGGCGCAACGTACGGAAAATCCTCTTAGGAGTCGAAAATGGCCAAGGGTAAGTTTGAGCGGACCAAGCCGCACGTGAACGTGGGCACGATCGGTCACGTTGACCACGGCAAGACCACGCTGACGGCGGCGATCACGACGGTTCTGACGCAGAAGTTCGGCGGCGAAGCGAAGGCATACGACCAGATCGATGCAGCGCCGGAAGAAAAGGCGCGTGGTATTACGATCAACACCGCGCACGTCGAGTACGAAACGGCAAACCGCCACTACGCACACGTCGACTGCCCGGGCCACGCCGACTACGTGAAGAACATGATCACGGGCGCAGCGCAGATGGACGGCGCAATCCTGGTGTGCTCGGCCGCAGACGGCCCGATGCCGCAAACGCGTGAGCACATCCTGCTGGCGCGCCAGGTTGGCGTTCCGTACATCATCGTGTTCCTGAACAAGTGCGACATGGTGGACGACGCTGAGCTGCTGGAGCTCGTCGAGATGGAAGTGCGCGAACTTCTGTCGAAGTACGACTTCCCGGGCGACGACACGCCGATCATCAAGGGTTCGGCCAAGCTGGCGCTGGAAGGCGACAAGGGCGAACTGGGCGAAGTGGCGATCATGAGCCTGGCCGACGCGCTGGACACGTACATCCCGACGCCGGAGCGCGCGGTTGACGGTTCGTTCCTGATGCCGGTGGAAGACGTGTTCTCGATCTCGGGTCGCGGCACGGTGGTGACGGGTCGCGTCGAGCGCGGCATCATCAAGGTCGGCGAGGAAATCGAGATCGTCGGTATCCGCGCAACGGCCAAGACGACCTGCACGGGCGTGGAAATGTTCCGCAAGCTGCTCGACCAGGGGCAGGCAGGCGACAACGTGGGTATCCTGCTGCGCGGCACGAAGCGTGAAGACGTGGAGCGTGGTCAGGTTCTGGCGAAGCCGGGTTCGATCAACCCGCACACGCACTTCACGGCAGAGGTGTACGTGCTGAGCAAGGATGAAGGCGGCCGCCACACGCCGTTCTTCAACAACTACCGTCCGCAGTTCTACTTCCGTACGACGGACGTGACGGGTTCGATCGAGCTGCCGAAGGACAAGGAAATGGTGATGCCGGGCGACAACGTGTCGATCACGGTGAAGCTGATCAACCCGATCGCGATGGAAGAAGGTCTGCGTTTCGCGATTCGCGAAGGCGGTCGTACGGTCGGCGCTGGTGTCGTCGCCAAGATCATCGAGTAACGCCAGATAGTTCTCGATAATCGGTTGTATCGGGGTTGGCGGTGTCGTCAGCCCCAAATGGTTTAGGGGTATAGCTCAACTGGCAGAGCGTCGGTCTCCAAAACCGAAGGTTGGGGGTTCGATTCCCTCTGCCCCTGCCAACTATTGCGCCGTAGTGGCGCTTCGTTAAGGTGTTATGGCGAATCCTTCCGTCGAAACTGTAAATACATCTGGCGACAAGTTGATGTTGATCGCGGGTGTATTGCTGGTCTTGGCCGGGTTCGTGGGGTTCTTCTGGCTGAGTGGCCAGGAATGGTACATCCGCGGAGCCGCCTTGGCTGTTGGTGCGATCGCGGGTGTCGCAGTCGGTCTTCTCTCAGCGCCTGGCAAGGGTTTTATCGCTTTCGCCAAAGACTCGTACAAAGAAGTTCGTAAGGTTGTTTGGCCTACCCGTAAAGAGGCTACCCAGACAACGCTTGTAGTGTTCGGCTTTGTGGTCGTGATGGCGATTTTTCTCTGGGTTTGCGATAAATCCATTGAATGGGCGATTTTCTCGGTGATTCTGGGTTGGAAATGATATGAGCGATACACCGGCATCCCCGAGCGGCAAACGTTGGTACGTGGTGCACGCCTACTCCGGCATGGAGAAGAGCGTGCAACGAGCGCTTCAGGAGCGCATCGAGCGTGCCGGTATGCAGGACCAGTTTGGCCAGATCCTTGTTCCGACTGAAGAGGTCGTCGAGGTGAAAGGTGGTCACAAATCAGTGACGGAGCGTCGTTTCTTCCCCGGCTATGTGCTGGTGGAAATGGAAATGACAGACGAAACGTGGCATCTCGTAAAAAATACGGCAAAGGTGACCGGTTTTGTCGGCGGGGCGCGTAACCGTCCGAGCCCGATTTCCCCTCGGGAAGTTGAAAAAATCATGTCGCAGATGCAGGAAGGCGTGGAGAAGCCGCGTCCAAAGACCCTGTTTGAAGTGGGCGAGATGGTGCGAGTGAAGGAAGGCCCATTCACTGATTTCAACGGCAGCGTCGAAGAAGTGAACTACGAAAAATCGCGAGTCCGTGTTTCCGTTACGATCTTCGGCCGCGCAACGCCGGTTGAGTTGGAATTCGGCCAGGTCGAAAAGTTGTAATCCAGAATTCTACGGAACGCACCGTTTGGTGCGTTCCGTATTTCGCGCTTACGGCCCGCGTAATGGTCGTTGAGGAGCGTAACTAGCTAGTTTTTCAGCGAACACGCGCTACTACTCACTGAACGTCCACATACACGTCGGCGTTCCAAAGAGGTTCTCAAGATGGCAAAGAAAATCATCGGCTTTATCAAGCTGCAGATTCCTGCAGGTAAAGCCAACCCGTCGCCGCCGGTCGGTCCGGCACTGGGCCAGCGCGGTCTGAACATCATGGAGTTCTGCAAGGCGTTCAACGCGCAGACCCAAGCAATGGAACCGGGCCTGCCGATTCCGGTCGTGATCACGGCATTCGCGGACAAGAGCTTCACGTTCGTGCTGAAGACGCCGCCGGCCACGGTTCTGATCAAGAAGGCAGCGAAGATCGACAAGGGTTCGAGCAAGCCGCATACCGACAAGGTCGGCAAGATCACCCGTGCTCAAGCTGAAGATATCGCCAAGACCAAGATGCCCGATCTGACGGCTGCTGATCTGGACGCAGCGGTTCGCACGATCGCTGGTAGCGCCCGCTCGATGGGCATCACCGTGGAGGGCGTGTAAATGGCCAAGCTTTCGAAACGTCTGCAAGCATTTGCAGCAAAGGTTGATCGTCAGAAGCTCTACCCGCTCGAAGACGCTCTGTCGCTCGTGAAGGAGTGCGCAAGCGCGAAGTTCGACGAATCGATCGACGTCGCGGTGCAACTCGGCATCGACGCGAAGAAGTCGGATCAAGTGGTTCGTGGCTCGGTCGTGCTGCCCGCTGGTACGGGTAAGTCGGTTCGCGTCGCGGTGTTCGCGCAAGGTGAAAAGGCTGAGCAGGCTCGTGCAGCCGGTGCGGACGTCGTCGGTATGGAAGACCTGGCTGAACAGGTTAAGGCCGGCAACCTGAACTTCGACATCGTGATTGCCTCGCCGGACACGATGCGTATCGTCGGTACGCTCGGTCAGATCCTCGGCCCGCGCGGTCTGATGCCGAACCCGAAGGTCGGCACGGTCACGCCGGATGTCGCGACCGCAGTCAAAAACGCCAAGGCTGGTCAGGTGCAATTCCGTGTCGACAAGGCCGGTATCATCCACGCCACGATCGGCCGTGCTTCGTTCGAAGCAACTGCTCTGCGTACCAACCTGAATGCTCTGATCGACGCGCTGCAAAAGGCGAAGCCGGCAACGAGCAAGGGTGTGTACCTGCGCAAGGTCGCTCTGTCGAGCACGATGGGTGTGGGCGTTCGCGTCGATCAAGCGTCGATCGCAGCGCAGTAATGAATTTCATCGCCCTGACGTAAGTCGGGGCGGTCTATAAGGGCTTTGGGCGGTTGCAAGGTGGCAGTCTGCATCGCGCAACCGGTTGTCAAAGACCGTTGGCGGGCCCGCAGCAGGTAGGCGAGTCCTTAATGTAAAGCCAACGCAGATGGCGAACCCGAAAAAGTTTGTGGTGATGAAACCGTTGGATGTCCGCAGCAATGCGGGTGTCGGGCGGTCGAAATACTCCTGACTGGTCGGACGCCGTTATTGAACGCGGTACACAAGGCGCACGCCGCGTGTATCGAATCTGGAGGTTAACCGTGCCACTCAACAAAGAAAGCAAGCAGGCCGTCGTCGCTGAGGTTGCCGCGCAAGTCGCGAAAGCTCAGACCGTGGTTCTGGCTGAGTATCGTGGAATCGCGGTTGGCGATCTGACCAAGCTGCGCGCGAAAGCGCGTGAGCAACAGGTTTATCTTCGCGTGTTGAAGAACACGCTGGCGCGTCGCGCTGTCGAAGGTACGCCGTTTGCTCCGCTGGCAGAGCAGATGACTGGCCCCCTGATCTACGGCATCTCCGAAGATGCAATTGCTGCTGCCAAGGTCGTCAATGACTTCAGCAAGAGCAATGACAAGTTGATCATCAAGGCTGGTTCCTACGAAGGCAAGGTGATGGACAAGGCTGGCGTGCAAGCGCTGGCAAACATCCCGAGCCGCGAAGAACTGCTCTCCAAGCTGCTGTTCGTCATGCAGGCTCCTGTTTCTGGCTTCGCGCGTGCTCTGGCCGCGCTGGCAGAGAAGAAACAAGGCGAAGAAACCGCTGCGTAACGTACATCAGTCGAGCGTAATTGATCGCTGGCTGTATCCGAATTCAATTTAGGAGTATTTCAAATGGCAATCGCAAAAGAAGACATCCTCGAAGCCGTAGGCTCGATGTCGGTTCTGGAACTGAACGAGCTGGTTAAGGCGTTCGAAGAAAAGTTTGGCGTGTCGGCAGCTGCTGTTGCAGTGGCTGGCCCGGCAGGTGCAGGCGGCGGCGCTGCTGCTGCTGAAGAGCAGACCGAATTCACGGTCATCCTGGCTGAAACCGGCGCAAACAAGGTTTCGGTCATTAAGGCTGTTCGCGAACTGACAGGTCTCGGCCTGAAGGAAGCGAAGGATCTGGTCGATGGCGCACCGAAGCCCGTCAAGGAAGCGGTGCCCAAGGCTGCTGCTGAAGAAGCCAAGAAGAAGCTGGAAGAAGCTGGCGCGAAGGTTGAAATCAAGTAAGTTTCAACGCGCTGTGCGAAGGCTGGCGGTTTTTCACCGCCGGCCTTTTTGTGCTTTGTGGGGCTTGCGTTTTTGTGGGTTTGCTCCGGCAAGAACGTGATTCCCAGAAGCCAAAGAAAATCGCCAATCGGCAACATTGACCGGCGTTTCTCTTTGTCTTCTGAAGCGACTGCAGAAGGCAAGTTTGGTCGGGTAGCGGGCAACACAGGCATCCGCTGCCGTCAGCCAGCGGTTGGTAGCGGCCAACCACCAAGCTTCTAGGCTCGTTCAAGCCATTGGACGGCCATCGGGTCTCAGTCGGTGAACACTCGGGTTGTCTCATCAAGGTATCCTGCCTCGACAACTATGCCCGCCGTGATTCGGAGATCGTATGCAATATTCCTTCACCGAGAAGAAGCGTATTCGCAAGAGTTTCGCGAAACGCCCCATCGTTCACCAAGTACCTTTCCTGCTGGCTACCCAGCTTGAATCATTCAGCACGTTTCTGCAAGCAGACACGTCTTCGACGCAGCGTAAGCCGGAAGGCCTGCAAGCTGCGTTCACGTCCGTTTTCCCGATCGTTTCGCATAACGGCTTCGCTCGTCTCGAATTCGTCAGCTACATGCTGTCGCCGCCGGCATTCAACATCAAGGAATGTCAGCAGCGCGGTCTGACGTACTGCTCGGCGCTGCGCGCCAAGGTGCGTCTGGTGCTGCTCGACAAGGAGTCGCCGAGCAAGCCGGTCGTCAAGGAAGTCAAGGAACAGGAAGTGTACATGGGCGAAATTCCGCTCATGACGCCGACCGGTTCGTTCGTCATCAACGGCACGGAACGTGTGATCGTTTCGCAGCTGCATCGTTCGCCGGGCGTGTTCTTCGAGCACGACAAGGGCAAGACGCACAGCTCGGGCAAGCTGCTGTTTTCGGCACGTATCATTCCTTACCGCGGTTCGTGGCTCGATTTCGAGTTCGACCCGAAGGACGTGCTGTACTTCCGTGTCGACCGTCGCCGCAAGATGCCGGTCACGATCCTGCTGAAGGCCATCGGCCTCACGCCGGAACAGATCCTCGCCAACTTCTTCGTGTTCGACAATTTCACGCTGATGCCGGAAGGCGCGCAGATGGAGTTCGTACCGGAGCGTCTGCGTGGTGAAGTTGCGCGTTTCGACATCACGGACCGCGATGGCAACGTGATCGTCCAGAAGGACAAGCGGATCAACGCCAAGCACATTCGCGATCTCGACAACGCGAAGACCAAGTTCATCTCGGTGCCGGAAGACTATCTGCTCGGCCGCGTGCTGGCGAAGAACGTCGTCGACGGCGACACCGGCGAAGTCATCGCGAATGCGAACGACGAAGTCACCGAAACCGTCCTCGAGAAGCTGCGCGAAGCGAAGATCAAGGACATCCAGGCGCTCTACACGAACGATCTGGACCAGGGTCCGTACATCTCGTCGACGCTGCGCATCGACGAAACGGCGGACAAGATGGCCGCCCGCATCGCGATCTACCGCATGATGCGCCCGGGCGAGCCGCCGACCGAAGAAGCGGTCGAGGCATTGTTCAACCGTCTGTTCTACAGCGAAGAAGCGTACGACCTGTCGAAGGTGGGTCGTATGAAGTTCAACCGCCGCGTCGGCCGTGACGAAATCGTCGGCCCGATGACGCTGCAGGACGACGACATCCTCGCGACGATCAAGATCCTCGTCGAGCTGCGCAACGGCAAGGGCGAAGTGGACGACATCGACCACCTCGGCAACCGTCGCGTGCGTTGCGTCGGCGAACTCGCGGAAAACCAGTTCCGCGCGGGTCTCGTGCGTGTCGAACGTGCCGTGAAGGAACGCCTCGGCCAGGCCGAAAGCGAAAACCTGATGCCGCACGATCTGATCAACTCGAAGCCGATTTCGTCGGCGATCCGCGAGTTCTTCGGTTCGTCGCAGCTGTCGCAGTTTATGGATCAGACCAACCCGCTGTCGGAAATCACGCACAAGCGTCGTGTTTCCGCACTGGGCCCGGGCGGTCTGACGCGCGAGCGCGCAGGCTTTGAAGTCCGCGACGTGCATCCGACCCACTACGGCCGCGTGTGCCCGATTGAAACGCCGGAAGGTCCGAACATCGGTCTGATCAACTCGCTCGCTCTGTACGCGCACCTGAACGAATACGGCTTCCTCGAAACGCCGTATCGCAAGGTGACGGACGGCAAGGTGACCGACCAGATCGACTATCTGTCGGCGATCGAAGAAGGCCGTTACGTGATCGCTCAGGCGAACGCGGCGGTGGCCGACGACGGTACGCTGACCGACGAACTCGTGTCGTCGCGTGAAGCGGGCGAAACGCTGATGGTCACGCCGGACCGCATCCAGTACATGGACGTGGCGCCGTCGCAGATCGTGTCGGTTGCAGCTTCGCTGATTCCGTTCCTCGAGCACGACGACGCGAACCGCGCGTTGATGGGCTCGAACATGCAGCGTCAAGCCGTGCCGTGTCTGCGTCCGGAGAAGCCGGTCGTCGGTACGGGCATCGAGCGCACCGTGGCGGTCGACTCGGGCACGACGGTTCAGGCACTGCGCGGCGGTGTGGTCGATTACGTCGACGCGGGCCGTATCGTGATTCGCGTGAACGACGACGAAGCGGTTGCGGGTGAAGTCGGTGTCGACATCTACAACCTGATCAAGTACACGCGTTCGAACCAGAACACGAACATCAACCAGCGTCCGATCGTGAAGATGGGCGACAAGGTTGCGCGCGGCGACGTGCTGGCTGACGGCGCATCGACCGATCTGGGCGAGCTCGCGCTCGGCCAGAACATGCTGATCGCGTTCATGCCGTGGAACGGCTACAACTTCGAAGACTCGATCCTGATCTCGGAAAAGGTCGTGGCCGACGACCGTTACACGTCGATCCACATCGAAGAATTGAACGTCGTGGCACGCGACACGAAGCTCGGACCGGAAGAAATCACGCGCGACATCTCGAACCTCGCGGAAGTGCAGCTTGGCCGTCTCGACGAGTCGGGCATCGTGTACATCGGCGCGGAAGTCGAAGCGGGTGACGTGCTGGTCGGCAAGGTCACGCCGAAGGGCGAAACCCAGCTGACGCCGGAAGAAAAGCTGCTGCGCGCGATCTTCGGCGAGAAGGCGTCGGACGTGAAGGACACGTCGCTGCGCGTGCCGTCGGGCATGAGCGGCACCGTGATCGACGTGCAGGTGTTCACGCGCGAAGGCATCCAGCGCGACAAGCGTGCGCAACAGATCATCGACGATGAACTGAAGCGCTATCGCCTCGACCTGAACGACCAGCTGCGTATCGTGGAAGGCGATGCGTTCCAGCGTCTCGCGCGCATGCTCGAAGGCAAGGTGGCGAACGGCGGTCCGAAGAAGCTCGCGAAGGGCACGAAGATCGAGCGCGCATACCTCGAAGATCTGGACCACTACCACTGGTTCGACATCCGCCTCGCGGACGAAGAAGCAGCGGCCCAGCTCGAAGCGATCAAGAACTCGATCGAAGAGAAGCGTCACCAGTTCGACCTCGCGTTCGAAGAGAAGCGCAAGAAGCTCACGCAAGGCGACGAACTGCCGCCGGGCGTGCTGAAGATGGTCAAGGTGTATCTGGCGGTGAAGCGCCGCCTGCAGCCTGGCGACAAGATGGCAGGCCGTCACGGTAACAAGGGTGTCGTGTCGAAGATCGTGCCGATCGAAGACATGCCGTACATGGCCGACGGCCGTCCGGCCGACGTCGTGCTGAATCCGCTCGGCGTGCCGTCGCGGATGAACGTGGGTCAGGTTCTCGAAGTACATCTGGGTTGGGCCGCGAAGGGGCTCGGCTGGCGTATCGGCGAAATGCTGCAGCGTCAGGCGAAGATTGCCGAACTGCGCGAATTCCTGATCAAGATCTACAACGAGTCGGGCCGCGCCGAAGAGCTGGACAGCTTCAGCGACGACGAAATCCTCGAGCTGGCGAAGAACCTGCGCGAAGGCGTGCCGTTCGCCACGCCGGTGTTCGACGGTGCGACGGAAGAAGAAATGTCGCGCGCGCTGGATCTGGCATTCCCGGACGACATCGCACAGAACCTCGGCATGACGCCGTCGAAGAACCAGGTGCGTCTGTACGACGGCCGCACGGGCGAGATGTTCGAACGTACGGTGACGGTCGGCTACATGCACTACCTGAAGCTGCACCACCTGGTCGACGACAAGATGCACGCGCGTTCCACGGGCCCGTACTCGCTCGTCACGCAGCAGCCGCTGGGTGGTAAGGCGCAATTCGGTGGCCAGCGTTTCGGTGAAATGGAAGTGTGGGCGCTCGAAGCGTACGGCGCATCCTACGTGCTGCAGGAAATGCTGACGGTGAAGTCGGACGACGTGACGGGCCGGACCAAGGTGTACGAAAACCTGGTCAAGGGCGATCACGTGATCGATGCCGGCATGCCTGAGTCGTTCAACGTGTTGGTGAAGGAAATCCGGTCGCTGGGTATCGACATCGACCTGGACCGGAACTAATCGGACTACTGGAGAGAAGCGATGAAAGCTTTGCTCGATCTATTCAAGCAAGTCCAACAACCTGAAGTTTTCGACGCGATCAAGATCGGTCTGGCCTCGCCGGACAAGATCCGTTCGTGGTCGTTCGGTGAAGTCAAGAAGCCGGAAACCATCAACTACCGCACGTTCAAGCCGGAGCGCGATGGTCTGTTCTGCGCGAAGATTTTCGGTCCGATCAAGGACTACGAATGCCTTTGCGGCAAGTACAAGCGCCTGAAGCACCGCGGCGTGATCTGCGAGAAGTGCGGCGTCGAAGTGACGCTCGCGAAGGTGCGTCGCGAGCGGATGGGCCACATTGAGCTGGCCTCGCCGGTCGCGCACATCTGGTTCCTGAAGTCGCTGCCGTCGCGTCTGGGCATGGTGCTCGACATGACGCTGCGCGACATCGAGCGCGTGCTGTACTTCGAAGCATATGTGGTGATCGATCCAGGCATGACGCCGCTCAAAGCGCGCCAGATCATGACCGAAGAGGATTACTACAACAAGGTCGAGGAATACGGCGACGAATTCCGTGCCGAAATGGGCGCGGAAGGTATTCGCGAACTGCTGCGCGCGATCAACATCGACGAGCAGGTCGAGCTGCTGCGCACGGAACTGCGCAACACCGGTTCCGAAGCGAAGATCAAGAAGTACGCGAAGCGCCTGAAGGTGCTCGAGGCATTCCAGCGTTCGGGCATCAAGCCGGACTGGATGGTTCTCGAAGTGCTGCCGGTGCTGCCGCCGGAACTGCGTCCGCTCGTGCCGCTCGACGGCGGCCGTTTCGCGACGTCGGACCTGAACGACCTGTATCGCCGCGTCATCAACCGTAACAACCGGTTGAAGCGTCTGCTCGAGCTGAAGGCGCCTGAAATCATCGTCCGCAACGAAAAGCGGATGCTGCAGGAAGCCGTCGACTCGCTGCTCGACAACGGCCGTCGCGGCAAGGCGATGACCGGCGCGAACAAGCGTCCGCTGAAGTCGCTCGCCGACATGATCAAGGGTAAGGGCGGTCGCTTCCGTCAGAACCTGCTCGGTAAGCGCGTCGACTACTCGGGCCGTTCGGTGATCGTGGTCGGCCCGACGCTGAAGCTGCACCAGTGCGGCCTGCCGAAGCTGATGGCGCTCGAACTGTTCAAGCCGTTCATCTTCAATAAGCTCGAAGTGATGGGTGTCGCGACTACCATCAAGGCTGCGAAGAAGGAAGTCGAGAACCAGACGCCGGTCGTGTGGGACATCCTCGAAGAGGTGATCCGCGAACATCCGGTCATGCTGAACCGCGCGCCGACGCTGCACCGTCTCGGCATCCAGGCTTTCGAGCCGGTGCTGATCGAAGGTAAGGCAATCCAGCTGCACCCGCTCGTTTGCGCGGCATTCAACGCCGACTTCGACGGTGACCAGATGGCCGTTCACGTGCCGCTGTCGCTCGAAGCGCAGATGGAAGCGCGCACGCTGATGCTGGCGTCGAACAACGTGCTGTTCCCGGCCAACGGTGATCCGTCGATCGTGCCGTCGCAGGATATCGTGCTCGGCTTGTACTACGCGACGCGTGAAGCAGTGAACGGCAAGGGCGAAGGCCTGACGTTCACGGGCGTGTCGGAAGTGCTGCGCGCCTATGAGAACAAGGAAGTCGAGCTGGCCTCGCGCGTCAACGTGCGGATCACGGAAATGGTCCACAACGAAGACAAGTCGGAAGGCGCGCCGGCGTTCGTGCCGAAGGTCACGCTGTATGCGACCACGGTCGGCCGCTCGATCCTGTCGGAAATCCTGCCGCCGGGGCTGCCGTTCTCGGTGCTGAACAAGCCGCTGAAGAAGAAGGAAATCTCGCGTCTGATCAACACCGCGTTCCGCAAGTGCGGTCTGCGCGAGACGGTGATTTTCGCCGACCAGCTGATGCAGTCGGGCTTCCGCCTCGCAACTCGCGCCGGTATTTCGATCTGCGTCGACGACATGCTCGTGCCGCCGCAGAAGGAAACCATCGTCGGCGACGCTGCGAAGAAGGTGAAGGAATACGACCGTCAGTACATGTCGGGTCTCGTCACCGCGCAGGAACGCTACAACAACGTGGTCGACATCTGGTCGGCAACGTCGGAAGCGGTCGGCAAGGCGATGATGGAGCAGCTGTCGACGGAACCGGTCACGGACCGCGACGGCAACGCAACGCGTCAGGAGTCGTTCAACTCCATCTACATGATGGCCGACTCGGGCGCGCGCGGTTCCGCGGTTCAGATCCGTCAGCTGGCCGGTATGCGCGGCCTGATGGCGAAGCCGGACGGCTCGATCATCGAGACGCCGATTACGGCGAACTTCCGCGAAGGTCTGAACGTGTTGCAGTACTTCATCTCGACCCACGGTGCTCGTAAGGGTCTGGCTGATACGGCACTGAAGACCGCGAACTCGGGTTACCTGACGCGCCGTCTGGTCGACGTGACGCAGGATCTGGTCGTGGTCGAGAGCGATTGCGGCACGTCCAACGGCGTGGCGATGAAGGCGCTCGTGGAAGGCGGTGAAGTGGTCGAAGCGCTGCGTGACCGTATTCTGGGTCGCGTCGCGGTGGCTGACGTCGTCAATCCGGAATCGCAGGAAACGCTGTTCGAAACGGGCACGCTGCTCGACGAAGACGCGGTCGAGGAAATCGAACGCCTCGGCATCGACGAAGTGCGTGTGCGCACCCCGCTCACCTGCGAAACGCGTTACGGTCTGTGCGCGGCCTGCTACGGCCGCGACCTCGGCCGCGGCTCGTCGGTCAACGTCGGCGAAGCGGTCGGCGTGATCGCGGCGCAGTCGATCGGCGAACCGGGCACGCAGCTCACGATGCGTACGTTCCACATCGGTGGTGCGGCGTCGCGTGCGGCGGTGGCTTCGTCGGTCGAAGCGAAGTCGAACGGTACGGTGCGTTTCACGGCGACGATGCGTTACGTCACGAATGCGAAGGGCGAGCAGATCGTCATCTCGCGTTCGGGCGAGGCGATGATCACCGACGATCACGGCCGCGAGCGCGAGCGTCACAAGGTGCCGTACGGCGCCACGCTGCTGCAGCTCGACGGCGCGCAGATCAAGGCCGGCACGCAACTGGCGACGTGGGATCCGATGACGCGTCCGATCATCACCGAGTACGGTGGTACGGTGAAGTTCGAGAACGTCGAGGAAGGCGTGACCGTCGCGAAGCAGATCGACGACGTGACGGGTCTGTCCACGCTCGTCGTGATCGACGTGAAGCGTCGCGGTTCGCAGGCCTCGAAGACGGTGCGTCCGCAGGTCAAGCTGCTCGACGCGAACGGCGAGGAAGTGAAGATCCCGAACACCGAGCACTCGGTGCAGATCGGCTTCCAGGTCGGCGCGCTGATTACCGTGAAGGACGGTCAGCAGGTGCAGGTCGGTGAAGTACTCGCACGTATCCCGACCGAATCGCAGAAGACGCGTGACATTACCGGCGGTCTGCCGCGTGTGGCGGAACTGTTCGAAGCACGTTCGCCGAAGGACGCGGGTATCCTGGCGGAAGTCACGGGTACGACGTCGTTCGGTAAGGACACGAAGGGCAAGCAGCGTCTCGTTATCACGGACCTCGAGGGCAACCAGCACGAGTTCCTGATCGCGAAGGAAAAGCAGGTTCTGGTGCACGATGGTCAGGTCGTCAACAAGGGCGAAATGATCGTCGACGGACCGGCTGATCCGCACGACATCCTGCGTCTGCAGGGCGTCGAGGCGCTGTCGCGCTACATCGTGGACGAAGTGCAGGACGTGTACCGTCTGCAGGGCGTGAAGATCAACGACAAGCACATCGAAGTGATCGTGCGTCAGATGCTGCGCCGCGTGCAGATCGTCGACAACGGCGATACGCGTTTCATCCCGGGCGAACAGGTCGAGCGGTCGGACATGCTCGACGAGAACGACCGCATGATCGCGGAAGACAAGCGTCCGGCGACGTACGAAAACGTGCTGCTCGGTATCACGAAGGCGTCGCTGTCGACCGATTCGTTCATCTCTGCGGCGTCGTTCCAGGAAACGACCCGCGTGCTGACCGAAGCGGCGATCATGGGCAAGCGCGACGATCTGCGTGGCCTGAAGGAAAACGTGATCGTCGGCCGTCTGATTCCGGCCGGTACGGGTCTCGCGTTCCACAAGGCGCGCAAGAGCAAGGAACTGGCCGACCGCGAGCGTTTCGATCAGATCGCAGCGGAAGAGTCGTTCGAATTCGGTACGCCGGAAGCGCCGGCTGCCGAACAGCAGCACACGGGCGAGTAAGTGCGGGCGGCGTAAGCCGCCACGCTTGACAAGCCACGCAAGCCGCCCAGTTTCGACTGGGCGGCTTTTTTTATGTTTTTGCGGATGCCATTGGCGTCATGCGCCGGCGCGAGCCTAGGCCGGATGGCTAAGGTTGTCGTAAAGCGCGGGCGCAGCACGCATGCGTTGGTAAAATTCGTGTCATCTGCCTTTGGCCGCCTCTCTCAAATTCATGTCCCGTCCGCTCGAAATCCTCAACGAAGTCTTTGGTTATCCCGCATTCAGAGGACAGCAGGGCGAAATTGTCGAGCACGTCGCCGACGGCGGCGATTGCCTCGTGCTGATGCCGACGGGTGGCGGTAAATCGCTCTGCTATCAGATTCCTTCGCTCGTGCGGCGCGAGCGCGGCTTCGGCACGGGCATCGTGGTGTCGCCGTTGATCGCACTGATGCAGGACCAGGTGGCGGCGCTGACGGAAGTCGGCGTGCGCGCCGCGTATCTGAACTCGACGCTGTCGAGCGCCGAGGCGATGGCCACGGAGCGTGCGCTGCGAGATGGCGACATCGATCTGCTGTACGTCGCGCCGGAACGGCTCATGACCCCGCGCTTCCAGGAGCTGCTGGAGCGCACGCGCATCGGCCTCTTCGCGATCGACGAGGCCCACTGCGTGTCGCAATGGGGGCACGATTTCCGGCCCGAATATATCCAGCTGTCGGTGCTGCATGAGCGCTTTCCGGATGTGCCGCGCATTGCGCTCACGGCCACGGCAGATGCGATCACGCGCGATGAAATCATTCACCGTCTCGCGCTTGAGGATGCGCGCGTGTTCGTGTCGAGCTTCGACCGGCCGAACATCCGCTATCGCATCGCCGAAAAGGACAATGCGCGTGCGCAGCTGCTCGACTTCATCCGCGCCGAGCATACGAAGCCGGACGGCACGACCGACGCGGGCGTCGTCTATTGCCTGTCGCGCCGCAAGGTCGAGGAAACGGCGGAGTGGCTCAAGGAAAAGGGCATGCGCGCGCTGCCTTACCACGCCGGCATGGAGTTCGAGGTGCGTCAGAAGCACCAGGAGATGTTCCAGCGCGAAGAGGGCATCGTGATGTGCGCGACGATCGCCTTCGGCATGGGCATCGACAAGCCCGACGTGCGGTTCGTCGCGCACCTCGATCTGCCGAAAAGCGTCGAGGGCTACTATCAGGAGACCGGCCGCGCGGGGCGCGACGGGATGCCCTCGAACGCGTGGATGGCCTACGGTCTTGGCGACGTCGTGCAGCAGCGCAAGATGATCGACGAGTCCGACGCCGACGAGGCGCACAAGCGCGTCCAGACTGGCAAGCTCGACGCGCTGCTCGGCCTGTGCGAAACCGCAACCTGCCGGCGGGTACGGCTGCTCGCGTACTTTGGCGAAACGAGCCAGCCCTGCGGCAACTGCGACAACTGTCTCGAACCGCCGCCCACGTGGGATGCGACGCGCGAGGCGCAGATGGCGCTGTCGTGCGTGTTCCGGGCGCAGCGGGCGAGTGGCTTCCACTTTGGTGCCGGTCATCTGATCGACATTCTGCGCGGCAATCGCAGCGAGAAAATCTTGCAACGCGGTCACGAGAAACTGACCACTTTCGGTATCGGCTCGGCGCTCGGTGAGCCGGAATGGCGCGCGGTGTTCCGCCAGCTCGTGGCGTTCGGCTATCTGACGGTCGACCACGAAGGCTTTGGCTCGCTCGTGCTGACCGAAGCGAGCAAGCCGGTGCTCAAGGGTGAGCAGAAGGTGACGATGCGCCGCTATGTGAAGCCGACCCGCACGCGCCAATCGTCCGGCCGCACGAGCGAGCGGGCCGATCCGACGATCGGCATGGGGCCGCTCGAGCGTTCCCGCTGGGAACGCCTGCGCGCATGGCGTACCGACACCGCGAAGAGCGATGGGGTGCCGGCGTATCTGATTTTCCACGATGCGACGCTCGCGGAAATTGCGCGTATCGGCCCCGATTCCATCGACGACCTGCGCGGTATTCCGGGCATGGGTGCCCGCAAACTCGACCGTTTCGGCCACGAATTGCTGCACGTCGTGGCCGCCGACTGACCGGTACGCGATCGTTTGGATTGATCAACAGGGGTGCGAAACATCGCAAGCTGTTGACTTCCTTAGTATTTTCGGAATATTATGCTAGGTTCCGGTTCTTGGGGTGTCTGCGCTCGGCTTCAATTTGTGCGCAGTCAGGCCATCCGGAAGTTCGATGCGCAGGCGTTTCCGCTTTGCCCGGAAACAGATGCGTCGATTTTGTTCAATTTCAGGAATAAACAATGCCAACCATCAATCAACTGGTTCGCAAAGGCCGCACGTCGGAAACGACGAAAAGCAAGAGCCCGGCCTTGCAGGACTGCCCCCAGCGTCGCGGCGTGTGCACCCGTGTGTACACGACGACGCCGAAGAAGCCGAACTCGGCACTCCGTAAGGTCGCCAAGGTTCGTCTGACGAACGGCTTCGAAGTCATTTCGTACATCGGTGGTGAAGGCCACAACCTGCAGGAACACTCGGTCGTGCTGATTCGCGGCGGCCGTGTGAAGGACTTGCCGGGTGTGCGTTACCACATGGTTCGCGGCTCGCTGGATACCCAGGGCGTCAAGGATCGTAAGCAGGCTCGCTCGAAGTACGGCGCGAAGCGTGCCAAGGCTGGCAAGTAATTAGCCGGTCACTCGTAGTTTCAGGTCGCCTGTCATGGCGGTAATAGCGATGGTGCCGGAATTGCCGGCGCTATCGAGTAAGTGGTCACCCGACCAGGCTGGTAAGTCTTAGGGATGAATCGGGTTAGTTGGTGGCCGCGGAGCTGAAATAGCTCCAACTGAAAAGGTAAAGGAAGAAACATGCCGCGTCGTCGCGAAGTCCCCAAGCGGGAAGTGTTGCCGGATCCGAAATTCGGTAACGTAGATGTAGCAAAATTCATGAACGTGCTGATGCTCTCCGGCAAGAAGTCGGTTGCCGAGCGTATCGTGTACGGCGCTTTCGAACAGATCCAGACCAAGGGTGGCAAGGACCCGCTGGAAGTGTTCACGGTGGC
This sequence comes from Paraburkholderia sp. Cy-641, assembly GCF_011752945.1. Lineage (NCBI taxonomy): Bacteria > Pseudomonadati > Pseudomonadota > Betaproteobacteria > Burkholderiales > Burkholderiaceae > Paraburkholderia > Paraburkholderia sp. Cy-641. The sequence continues at coordinate 62,131 of NZ_VWWM01000042.1, read as the reverse complement.
GCTCAACAACGTCAAGCCGGTGGTCGAAGTGAAGAGCCGCCGCGTTGGTGGTGCGAACTATCAGGTTCCGGTCGAAGTGCGTCCGTCGCGTCGTATGGCATTGGCGATGCGTTGGCTGCGTGAAGCCGCGAAGAAGCGCAGCGAGAAGTCGATGGCCCTGCGGCTGGCAGGTGAACTCTCCGAAGCGGCTGAAGGCCGCGGCGGCGCGATGAAGAAGCGCGACGAAGTTCACCGGATGGCAGAAGCCAACAAGGCGTTCTCGCACTTCCGTTTCTAAGCTTCCCGGTTCCGGGTTTAGCGAAAAACGGAAAGAAATTCCGGGCGGGTGCGCTTCCAGAGCGCCTCGCCCGTTTGTGTTACAGCGCGATGGGTATTTCTCGCATCGCGTCATCCCAATAGAGGATCAAAGTGGCTCGCAAGACACCTATCGAGCGCTACCGTAACATCGGTATCAGCGCTCACATCGACGCCGGCAAAACGACGACGACCGAGCGCATTCTGTTCTACACCGGCGTGAACCACAAGATTGGTGAAGTTCACGACGGCGCTGCCACCATGGACTGGATGGAGCAGGAGCAGGAACGCGGCATCACGATTACTTCCGCTGCTACCACGGCATTCTGGAAGGGCATGGCGGGCGACCGCGCCGAGCACCGCATCAACATTATCGACACCCCGGGCCACGTCGACTTCACGATTGAAGTCGAGCGCTCGATGCGCGTGCTCGACGGTGCCTGCATGGTGTACTGCGCCGTGGGTGGCGTGCAGCCCCAGTCGGAAACCGTGTGGCGTCAGGCTAACAAGTACAAGGTGCCCCGTCTCGCGTTCATCAACAAGATGGACCGTACCGGCGCGAACTTCTTCAAGGTCTACGACCAGCTCAAGCTGCGTTTGAAGGCGAATCCGGTTCCGGTCGTCGTGCCTATCGGCGCGGAAGAAAACTTCACGGGTGTCGTCGACCTGATGAAGATGAAGGCGATCATTTGGGACGACGCATCCCAGGGTACCAAGTTCTCGTACGAAGACATCCCGGCAGAACTCGTCGACACGTGCAACGAATGGCGTGAAAAGATGGTCGAAGCCGCGGCTGAAGCCAGCGAAGACATGATGAACAAGTACCTCGAGTCGGGCGAGCTGACCGAGGAAGAAATCATCAAGGGTCTGCGCGACCGTACGATCGCTTGCGAAATCCAGCCGATGCTGTGCGGCACCGCGTTCAAGAACAAGGGCGTGCAGCGCATGCTGGACGCCGTGCTCGACTTCCTGCCGTCGCCGATCGACATCCCGCCGGTTACCGGCGAGCTGGAAAACGGTGAAAGGGGCGAGCGCCGCGCAGCCGACGACGAAAAGTTCTCGGCACTGGCATTCAAGATCATGACCGACCCGTTCGTCGGCCAACTGATCTTCTTCCGTGTGTACTCTGGTGTGGTGAATTCTGGCGACACGCTGCTGAACGCGACCAAGGACAAGAAGGAACGTCTGGGCCGTATTTTGCAGATGCACGCGAATCAGCGCGAAGAAATCAAGGAAGTGCGCGCAGGCGACATCGCTGCTGCGGTTGGCCTGAAGGATGCGACCACCGGCGACACGCTGTGCGATCCGACGAGCCCGATCGTGCTCGAGCGCATGATTTTCCCGGAACCGGTGATTTCGCAGGCTGTTGAGCCGAAGACGAAGCCGGACCAGGAAAAGATGGGGCTGGCGCTGAACCGTCTGGCGCAGGAAGATCCGTCGTTCCGCGTTCAAACGGACGAGGAATCGGGTCAAACCATTATTTCGGGTATGGGTGAGCTCCACCTGGAAATTCTGGTCGACCGGATGAAGCGTGAGTTCGGCGTCGAAGCAACGGTTGGCAAGCCGCAAGTGGCTTACCGCGAAACTATTCGCGGCAAGGCGGAAGACGTTGACGGCAAGTTCGTCAAGCAGTCGGGTGGTCGCGGCCAGTACGGTCACGCGGTCATCACGCTCGAGCCGAACGAGCAAGGCAAGGGCTACGAGTTCCTGGACGAGATCAAGGGCGGCGTGATTCCGCGTGAATACATCCCGGCAGTCGACAAGGGTATCCAGGAAACGCTGAAGGCCGGCGTGCTGGCTGGCTTCCCGGTCGTTGACGTGAAGGTTCACCTGACGTTCGGTTCGTACCACGACGTCGACTCGAACGAAAATGCGTTCCGCATGGCTGGTTCGATGGCGTTCAAGGAAGCGATGCGCAAGGCTCAGCCGGTCATCCTCGAACCGATGATGGCAGTCGAAGTCGAAACGCCGGAAGACTACATGGGCAACGTGATGGGCGATCTGTCGGGCCGTCGCGGTATCGTCCAGGGCATGGACGACATGGTTGGCGGCGGCAAGATCGTTCGCGCCGAAGTGCCGCTGTCAGAAATGTTCGGCTACTCGACGTCGCTGCGTTCGCTGACCCAGGGGCGTGCAACGTACACGATGGAATTCAAGCACTATGCTGAAGCTCCGCGTAACGTGTCCGAAGCGATCATCAACGCGAAGTCGAAGTAAGCGCGCGGTAAAGTCATTCAACGATTAACTTTTTGAAAGAAGAGAAACATGGCTAAAGGTAAATTCGAACGGACCAAGCCGCACGTGAACGTGGGCACGATCGGTCACGTTGACCACGGCAAGACCACGCTGACGGCGGCGATCACGACGGTTCTGACGCAGAAGTTCGGCGGCGAAGCGAAGGCATACGACCAGATCGATGCAGCGCCGGAAGAAAAGGCGCGTGGTATTACGATCAACACCGCGCACGTCGAGTACGAAACGGCAAACCGCCACTACGCACACGTCGACTGCCCGGGCCACGCCGACTACGTGAAGAACATGATCACGGGCGCAGCGCAGATGGACGGCGCAATCCTGGTGTGCTCGGCCGCAGACGGCCCGATGCCGCAAACGCGTGAGCACATCCTGCTGGCGCGCCAGGTTGGCGTTCCGTACATCATCGTGTTCCTGAACAAGTGCGACATGGTGGACGACGCTGAGCTGCTGGAGCTCGTCGAGATGGAAGTGCGCGAACTTCTGTCGAAGTACGACTTCCCGGGCGACGACACGCCGATCATCAAGGGTTCGGCCAAGCTGGCGCTGGAAGGCGACAAGGGCGAACTGGGCGAAGTGGCGATCATGAGCCTGGCCGACGCGCTGGACACGTACATCCCGACGCCGGAGCGCGCGGTTGACGGTTCGTTCCTGATGCCGGTGGAAGACGTGTTCTCGATCTCGGGTCGCGGCACGGTGGTGACGGGTCGCGTCGAGCGCGGCATCATCAAGGTCGGCGAGGAAATCGAGATCGTCGGTATCCGCGCAACGGCCAAGACGACCTGCACGGGCGTGGAAATGTTCCGCAAGCTGCTCGACCAGGGGCAGGCAGGCGACAACGTGGGTATCCTGCTGCGCGGCACGAAGCGTGAAGACGTGGAGCGTGGTCAGGTTCTGGCGAAGCCGGGTTCGATCAACCCGCACACGCACTTCACGGCAGAGGTGTACGTGCTGAGCAAGGATGAAGGCGGCCGCCACACGCCGTTCTTCAACAACTACCGTCCGCAGTTCTACTTCCGTACGACGGACGTGACGGGTTCGATCGAGCTGCCGAAGGACAAGGAAATGGTGATGCCGGGCGACAACGTGTCGATCACGGTGAAGCTGATCAACCCGATCGCGATGGAAGAAGGTCTGCGTTTCGCGATTCGCGAAGGCGGTCGTACGGTCGGCGCTGGTGTCGTCGCCAAGATCATCGAGTAAAATCGAAGATTGCTGTATTTGCTGTGCCCGGGTCCGGGCACTCGCTCCCTGCGAGCGCCCGGGCCTACGTTCTTTTTCTAATTGGCGGTGCAATATCGCCTCGCTCTTTTCAAGGAATTCGTCATGCAAAACCAGAAAATCCGCATTCGCCTGAAGGCTTTCGACTATCGCCTGATCGATCAATCGGCAGCTGAGATCGTCGACACGGCAAAGCGGACTGGCGCAATCGTTCGTGGCCCGGTGCCCCTGCCGACCCGTATTCAACGTTTCGACATCCTGCGTTCGCCGCACGTCAACAAGACGTCGCGTGATCAGCTCGAAATCCGCACGCACCTGCGTCTGATGGACATCGTCGATCCGACGGACAAGACCGTCGACGCGCTGATGAAGCTGGATCTGCCGGCCGGCGTGGACGTTGAAATCAAGCTGCAGTAAGGCTTCCAGCGGTTCTCAGGTTGATCGGAGAACGCTAAGTCATTGATTGCTTGCGAAAAACGAAAGGCCTCGCTATAATGCTAGGCTTTTCGCGCATTTGCGTAAAAAAGTCGGCGTGCTGCAGCATGGTTTCATGCCCGAAACGGCGCCGGCATTTTGTAAATTAGCCCCGACCAATCGCAGTCGGGAATGGAGAAAACGATGAGCCTTGGACTCGTAGGTCGCAAGGTTGGCATGACCCGTATCTTCACGGCTGAAGGGGATTCGATTCCCGTCACCGTGCTGGACGTGTCCGACAACCGCGTGACGCAGATCAAGACTGTTGAAACCGACGGCTACACGGCCGTGCAGGTTGCATTCGGTACGCGCCGTGCATCGCGCGTGACGAAGCCGTTGGCAGGTCATCTCGCCAAAGCCGGTGTTCAAGCCGGTGAAATCCTCAAAGAATTCAAGATCGATGCCGCCAAGGCTGCCGAGTTGTCGAACGGCACCGTGGTTGGTCCCGAACTGTTCGAAGTGGGCCAGAAGGTTGACGTGCAAGGCGTGTCGATCGGTAAGGGCTACGCCGGTACCATCAAGCGTTACAACTTCTCGTCCGGCCGTGCATCGCACGGTAACTCGCGCTCGCACAACGTGCCGGGCTCGATCGGTATGGCGCAGGATCCGGGTCGTGTTTTTCCGGGTAAGCGCATGACCGGTCACATGGGTGACGAGAATGTAACGGTGCAAAACCTCGAAATCGCTCGTATCGACGCTGACCGCAAGTTGCTGCTGGTCAAGGGCGCCGTTCCGGGTGCGAAGGGTGGCAAGGTATTCGTTACGCCGGCCGTGAAGACGCGTGCCGTGAAAGGAGCGAAATAATGGAACTTAAGCTCCTGAATGCCAATGGTCAGGAAGGTGCAGGCGTTAGCGCGTCGGACGTCGTGTTCGGCCGTGACTACAACGAAGCCCTGATTCACCAGGTTGTGGTTGCGTACCAGGCGAATGCCCGTAGCGGCAACCGCGCGCAGAAGGATCGTGAGCAGGTCAAGCACACGACCAAGAAGCCGTGGCGCCAGAAGGGTACGGGCCGTGCCCGTGCCGGTATGTCGTCGAGCCCGCTGTGGCGCGGCGGTGGCCGTATCTTCCCGAATTCGCCGGAAGAAAACTTTTCGCACAAGGTCAACAAGAAGATGCATCGCGCAGGTCTCTGCTCGATCTTCTCGCAGCTGGCTCGCGAAGGCCGCATCTCGGTGGTCGACGAGCTGACGCTCGAAGCGCCGAAGACGAAGCTGCTGGCCGAAAAATTCAAGGCGATGGGTCTCGACTCCGTGCTGGTGATCACCGACACGGTTGACGAAAACCTGTACCTCGCGTCGCGCAACCTCGCCCACGTGGCGGTTGTCGAGCCGCGTTACGCCGACCCGCTGTCGCTGATCTACTTCAAGAAAGTCCTGATCACGAAGGCTGCGGTCGCCCAGATCGAGGAGTTGCTGTCATGAGCGAGATTCGCAAGAACGATCATCGTTTGATGCAGGTCCTGCTCGCGCCGGTGGTCTCCGAAAAGGCGACGCTGGTTGCCGACAAGAACGAGCAGGTTGTGTTCGAAGTCGCGCCGGATGCCACGAAGCAGGAAGTGAAGGCCGCAGTCGAGCTGCTGTTCAAGGTGGAAGTCGATTCCGTCAACGTGCTGGTCGCGAAGGGCAAAGCCAAGCGCTTTGGTCGCTTCATGGGCAAGCGCAAGGACGTGAAGAAGGCGTATGTCTGCCTGAAGCCCGGCCAGGAAATCAACTTTGAAGCGGAGGCCAAGTAATCATGGCAATCGTGAAAGTTAAGCCGACTTCGCCGGGTCGCCGCGCGATGGTCAAGGTGGTCAACAAGGAACTGCACAAGGGCAAGCCGTTCGCTGCGCTGCTCGACACGCAATCCTCGACCGCCGGCCGTAACAACAACGGCCACATCACCACGCGTCACAAGGGTGGTGGTCACAAGCATCACTATCGCGTCATCGACTTCCGTCGTACGAAGGATGGCATTCCGGCCAAGGTCGAGCGTCTCGAGTACGACCCGAACCGTAGCGCGAACATCGCGCTGGTTCTGTACGCAGACGGCGAGCGCCGCTACATCATCGCGCCGAAGGGTGTCACCGTCGGTCAGCAACTGATGTCGGGTTCGGAAGCGCCGATCCGCGCAGGTAACACGCTGCCGATCCGCAACATTCCGGTCGGTACGACGATTCACTGCATCGAAATGCTGCCGGGCAAGGGCGCGCAGATGGCGCGTTCGGCTGGTACGTCGGCAATGCTGCTGGCTCGCGAAGGCGTCTACGCGCAGGTTCGTCTGCGTTCGGGCGAAATCCGCCGCGTGCACGTTGAATGCCGCGCGACGATCGGTGAAGTGGGCAACGAAGAGCATAGCCTCCGTCAAATCGGTAAGGCTGGCGCAAACCGCTGGCGCGGTATCCGTCCGACGGTGCGCGGCGTTGCAATGAACCCGGTCGACCACCCGCATGGTGGTGGCGAAGGCAAGACTGCGGCTGGTCGCGATCCGGTGAGCCCGTGGGGTACGCCGGCGAAGGGCTATCGCACCCGCAGCAACAAGCGCACGACGAGCATGATCGTCCAGCGCCGTCACAAGCGTTAAGGAGTAGGCAATGGCACGTTCTATTAAGAAAGGTCCGTTCTGCGACGCCCATTTGCTGAAGAAGGTTGAGGCGGCTGCAGCATCGCGTGACAAGAAACCGATCAAGACCTGGTCGCGTCGCTCGACGATCCTGCCGGACTTCATCGGTCTGACGATCGCCGTGCACAACGGCCGTCAACACGTTCCGGTGTATGTCACGGAAAACATGGTCGGCCACAAGCTTGGCGAGTTCGCACTGACCCGTACGTTCAAGGGTCACGCGGCCGACAAGAAGGCCAAGAAATAAGGGGCAATCAAGATGGAAGTGAAAGCAATTCATCGCGGTGCCCGCATCTCGGCGCAGAAAACGCGCCTTGTGGCTGACCAGATCCGCGGTTTGCCGGTCGACAAGGCGCTGAACGTTCTGACGTTCTCGCCGAAGAAGGCTGCGGGAATCGTGAAAAAGGTCGTGCTGTCGGCGATCGCGAATGCGGAGCACAACGAAGGTGCCGATATCGACGAGCTCAAGATCACGAGCATCTACGTCGACAAGGCAGCATCGCTGAAGCGTTTCACCGCACGCGCCAAGGGCCGCGGTAACCGCATCGAGAAGCAATCCTGTCACATCACTGTGACGGTCGGGAATTAAGGGGTCATACGATGGGACAGAAAATTCATCCGACTGGCTTCCGTTTGGCCGTCAGCCGCAATTGGGCTTCGCGTTGGTACGCGAACAACAACAATTTCGCGGCGATGTTGCAGGAAGACATCGGTGTTCGTGAATACCTGAAGAAGAAGCTGAAGAACGCGTCCGTCGGCCGCGTGGTGATCGAGCGTCCTGCAAAGAACGCACGTATCACGATTTTCAGCTCGCGTCCGGGTGTCGTGATCGGCAAGAAGGGCGAGGATATCGAACTGCTGAAGTCCGAGTTGCAAAAGCGCATGGGCGTTCCGGTTCACGTCAACATCGAAGAAATCCGCAAGCCGGAAACCGACGCGCAACTGATCGCTGATTCGATCACGCAACAGCTTGAGCGCCGGATTATGTTCCGCCGCGCGATGAAGCGTGCGATGCAGAACGCGATGCGTCTGGGTGCTCAAGGCATCAAGATCATGAGCGCTGGCCGTCTGAACGGTATCGAAATCGCCCGTACGGAATGGTATCGCGAAGGTCGCGTGCCGCTTCATACGCTGCGTGCTGATATCGACTACGCAACGTCGGAAGCAAAGACGACGTACGGCATCATCGGCGTGAAGGTGTGGGTCTACAAGGGCGACACGCTCGGCCGCAACGACGCACCGGTGGTCGAAGAAGTCGCCGAAGAAAAGCGTCCGCGCCGCAACGCACGTCCGGGTGGCGATCGCCGTCCGCGTCGTGATGGTGAAGGTGGTGGCCCGGCAGGTGCACGCCGTGGCGCTCCCCGTCGTGCTGGCGGTGCCGGCGACGGGAAGACTGGAGAATAACGATGCTGCAACCGAAACGCAGAAAGTATCGCAAAGAGCAGAAAGGTCGTAACACCGGCGTTGCTACCCGCGGCAACGCGGTGTCGTTCGGTGAATTCGGCCTGAAGGCTGTCGGTCGTGGCCGTCTGACCGCGCGCCAGATCGAAGCGGCGCGTCGTGCAATGACGCGTCACATCAAGCGCGGTGGCCGCATCTGGATCCGCATTTTCCCGGACAAGCCGATCTCGACCAAGCCGGCTGAAGTGCGTATGGGTAACGGTAAGGGTAACCCGGAGTACTACGTCGCTGAGATTCAACCGGGCAAGATGCTGTACGAAATGGACGGCGTAACCGAAGAACTGGCGCGCGAAGCGTTCCGTCTGGCTGCAGCGAAGCTGCCGCTGAAGACGACGTTTATCGTGCGTCAGCTCGGCGCCTAAGGAGCAAATGATGAAGGCTTCCGAACTTCACCAGAAAGATCAGGCCGCGCTCAACAAGGAGCTGTCGGACCTGCTGAAGGCGCAATTCGGCCTGCGCATGCAACTCGCGACCCAGCAGCTCACGAACACGAGCCAGCTGAAGAAGGTCCGTCGCGACATCGCACGTGTGCGGACCGTCCTGACTGAGAAGGCGAACCAGAAATGAACGATAGCGTAAAAACCTCGCTCAAGCGGACGCTGGTCGGCAAGGTCGTCAGCAACAAGATGGACAAGACGGTTACCGTGCTGGTCGAACACCGCGTGAAGCACCCGATCTACGGCAAGTACGTCGTGCGTTCGAAGAAGTACCACGCGCATGACGATGCGAACACGTACAACGAGGGCGACCTCGTTGAAATCCAGGAAACTCGTCCGATTTCGAAGACGAAGGCTTGGGTTGTGGCTCGCCTGGTCGAGGCTGCTCGCGTCATCTAATGTCGCAAAGCTGTAGAAGTAGTTGAAATCGCAGTAAGTTTCGCTTGCAAGACCGGGATTATTTGATATAATCTCGGTCTTCCCTCTTTGTGGGAGCCCCGTCGCGGGCGAAGTTGGTGGGGGAAGCGGTTCGGGCGCCAGCCTGTATCGAAGGATTCACCGGATTGCGATGGCGGGTTTCGTTTGCCGTCGCTGCTGTTCTAACCCAAGCAGCCGATTGGCTGACGGGACCAAGACTGACCGGGAAGCACCATGGTGGTGTAACCGGATTAAGTTGGGAAAGATAAACCATGATCCAGACCGAAACTCGGCTTGAAGTAGCCGACAACACGGGTGCACGTGAAGTCATGTGCATCAAGGTGCTCGGCGGCTCGAAGCGTCGTTATGCCAGTATTGGCGACATCATCAAGGTGACTGTCAAAGAGGCAACGCCGCGCGGGCGCGTGAAGAAAGGCGAAATTTACAACGCCGTGGTGGTTCGCACCGCCAAGGGCGTGCGCCGTCAGGACGGCTCGCTGATCAAGTTCGACGGCAATGCCGCAGTGCTGCTGAATACCAAGCTCGAACCTATTGGCACCCGTATTTTTGGGCCTGTCACGCGCGAGTTGCGCAGCGAACGATTCATGAAGATCGTTTCGCTGGCGCCTGAAGTGCTGTAAGGAGTCGCGATGAACAAGATTCGCAAGGGTGACGAAGTTATCGTCATTACCGGCAAAGATAAAGGCAAGCGTGGCGTTGTGCTGGCCGTTCACGGCGAAACCGTGACTGTCGAGGGCATCAACCTCGTCAAGAAGCACGTCAAGCCGAACCCGATGAAGGGTACGACGGGCGGCGTGGAAGCCAAGACGATGCCGCTGCAAATTTCGAACGTCGCATTGGTCGACGCGAATGGCAAGCCATCGCGTGTAGGCATCAAGGTCGAAGGAGACAAGAAAGTCCGTTTCCTGAAGACGACCGGTGCCGTGCTGAGCGCCTGACGCTGCGGAGTAAAAAATGGCTCGTTTGCAAGAGTTTTACAAAGAGAAGGTTGTACCCGGCCTCATCGAGAAGTTCGGTTACAAGTCCGTGATGGAAGTGCCGCGCATCACCAAGATCACCCTGAACATGGGCCTTGGCGAAGCGATCGCTGACAAGAAGATCATCGAAAACGCCGTTGGCGATCTGACGAAGATCGCTGGTCAGAAGCCTGTGATCACGAAGGCGCGTAAGGCAATCGCTGGCTTCAAGATCCGTCAGGGCTATCCGATCGGTGCAATGGTCACGCTGCGTGGCCAAGCAATGTACGAATTCCTCGACCGTTTCGTGACGGTTGCGCTCCCCCGTGTGCGCGACTTCCGCGGTGTGTCGGGCAAGGCGTTCGATGGTCGCGGCAACTACAACATCGGTGTGAAAGAGCAGATTATTTTCCCCGAAATCGACTACGACAAGATCGACGCACTGCGTGGGCTGAACATCAGCATCACGACGACTGCGAAGACTGACGATGAAGCAAAGGCTCTGCTCGCCAGCTTCAAGTTCCCGTTCAGAAACTGAGGTTACCGTGGCTAAACTGGCACTGATCGAACGTGAAAAGAAGCGTGCTCGTCTCGCTGCTAAGTACGCTCCCAAGCGTGCAGAGTTGAAGGCGATCATTAGCGATATGAGCAAGTCGGACGAAGAGCATTACGCAGCACGTCTGGAACTGCAGCAACTGCCGCGTAACTCCAATCCGACTCGTAAGCGCAACCGTTGCGCAATTACCGGTCGTCCGCGCGGCACGTTCCGTAAATTCGGGCTGGCGCGTAACAAGATTCGTGAAATCGCGTTCCGCGGCGAGATCCCTGGCCTGACCAAGGCGAGCTGGTAATAGGAGAAACATAAATGAGCATGAGTGATCCTATCGCCGATATGCTGACTCGCATCCGCAATGCGCAGATGGTCGAGAAGGTTTCGGTGACTATGCCCTCGTCGAAAGTCAAGGTTGCGATTGCGCAGGTCCTGAAGGACGAAGGTTATATCGACGATTTCGCAGTGAAGTCCGAAGGTGCGAAGTCAGAATTGAACATCGTGTTGAAGTATTACGCTGGCCGTCCGGTCATCGAGCGCATTGAACGCGTTTCGAAGCCGGGTCTGCGTGTGTACCGCGGCCGCAACGACATCCCCGTGGTCATGAATGGTCTCGGTGTCGCAATCGTGTCGACGCCGAAGGGCGTGATGACGGACCGCAAGGCACGTGCAACGGGCGTTGGCGGCGAAGTCATCTGCTACGTCGCTTAAGGCCGAAAGGAGAGAAACATGTCTCGAGTAGGTAAGAGCCCGATCGCGCTGCAAGGCGCGGAAGCGGCCCTGAGCGCCGACAGCATCACTGTCAAGGGTCCGCTGGGTACGATTTCGCAGGCTGCAAACAGCCTCGTGAAGGTGGTGAACGACAACGGCACGCTGAAGTTCGAGCCGGTCGACGAAAGCCGCGAAGCGAATGCGATGTCGGGCACGATGCGCGCACTGGTGGCGAACATGGTGCACGGCGTGACGAAGGGTTTCGAGCGCAAGCTGACGCTGGTTGGCGTTGGTTACCGCGCGCAGGCGCAAGGCGACAAGCTGAATCTGTCGCTGGGTTTCTCGCACCCGGTGGTGCACCAGATGCCGGCTGGCGTCAAGGCAGAAACCCCGTCGCAAACCGAAATCGTGATCAAGGGGATCAACAAGCAACAAGTCGGTCAAGTCGCGGCAGAAGTGCGCGGCTACCGTCCGCCGGAGCCCTACAAGGGCAAGGGCGTGCGTTACGCCGACGAGGTTGTGATCCTCAAAGAAACGAAGAAGAAGTAAGGGTGCGCAATCATGGATAAGACTCAATCTCGCCTGCGCCGCGCTCGTCAGACGCGTATCAAGATCGCTGAGCTGCAGGTCGCGCGTCTCGCCGTGCATCGCACGAACACGCACATCTACGCACAAGTGTTCTCGCCGTGCGGCACCAAGGTGCTCGCCAGCGCGTCGACGCTCGAAGCCGAAGTGCGTGCGCAACTGGCTGATCAATCGGGCAAGGGCGGCAACGTTGCTGCTGCGACCCTGATCGGCAAGCGCATTGCAGAAAAGGCTAAGGCTGCCGGCATCGAATCCGTCGCCTTCGACCGTTCGGGTTTCCGTTACCACGGCCGCGTGAAAGCGCTGGCTGATGCGGCGCGCGAAGCCGGACTCAAGTTCTAAGGGAAGAATTCGTCATGGCAAAGATGCAAGCTAAAGTTCAGGCTGACGAACGCGACGACGGCCTTCGTGAAAAGATGATCTCGGTCAACCGCGTGACCAAGGTCGTGAAGGGGGGCCGTATTCTCGGCTTCGCTGCACTGACCGTGGTTGGCGACGGTGATGGTCGCGTCGGTATGGGCAAGGGCAAGGCGAAGGAAGTGCCGGTTGCTGTCCAGAAGGCGATGGAGCAGGCCCGCCGCAACATGTTCAAGGTGCCGCTGAAGAACGGTACCCTGCAACACGAAGTGCACGGTAAGCACGGCGCATCGATGGTCCTCCTCGCTCCGGCGAAGGACGGTACCGGTGTGATCGCTGGCGGTCCGATGCGTGCAGTGTTCGACGTGATGGGCGTGCAGAACGTCGTGGCCAAGAGCCACGGTTCGACGAATCCGTACAACCTCGTTCGTGCGACGCTCGACGGCCTGCGCAAGCAGTCCACGCCGGCCGACATCGCTGCGAAGCGTGGCAAGTCCGTCGAAGAAATTCTGGGCTAAAGGTGGACACCATGTCTGATAAAACTGTCAAGGTCCAGCTCGTCAAGAGCCTGATCGGCACCCGCGAATCGCACCGTGCAACGGTGCGTGGTCTGGGCCTGCGCCGACTCAACTCGGTTAGCGAGTTGCAGGATACGCCGGCTGTGCGCGGCATGATCAACAAGGTTTCGTACCTCGTTAAGGTCATCAGCTAAGCGGCTGACCAGGACTCAAGGAGTTGATAATGGAATTGAATAACCTGAAGCCGGCTGAAGGCGCGAAGCATGCAAAGCGTCGCGTTGGCCGCGGCATCGGCTCCGGCCTCGGCAAGACCGCTGGCCGTGGTCACAAGGGTCAGAAGTCGCGTTCGGGCGGCTTTCACAAGGTTGGCTTCGAAGGCGGTCAAATGCCGCTGCAACGTCGCCTGCCGAAGCGTGGCTTCACCTCGCTGACGAAGGAATTCGTCGGTGAAGTGCGTCTCTCGGATATCGAGAAGCTGCCGGTCGACGAAATCGATCTGCTGGCTCTCAAGCAAGCCGGCTTGGTCGGCGAGCTGATCCGTAGCGCCAAGATCATTGCAACGGGCGAGCTCAAGCGCAAGGTCGTTGTGAAGGGTCTGGGTGCGACGAAGAGCGCACGCGCTGCTATCGAAGCAGCCGGTGGCTCGTTTGCCGAGTAACGCGCAAGTTATTTGCCGTCACTAGCATTTGCATCGGAGAAGGTACTTGGCTAACAGCCCGAGTCTCGCAAAACCCGGTCGCAGCGCGGCGAAGTTTGGCGATCTGCGTCGGCGAGCAGTGTTCCTGCTGCTGGCGCTGGTCGTCTATCGTATCGGCGCGCACATTCCGGTGCCGGGTATCGACCCGGACCAACTGGCGAAGCTGTTCCAAAGCCAGTCGGGCGGCATCCTTGGCATGTTCAACATGTTCTCGGGTGGCGCACTTTCGCGGTTCACGATTTTCGCGCTGGGGATCATGCCGTACATTTCGGCGTCGATCATCATGCAGTTGCTGGCGATTGTCTCGCCGCAGCTCGAGGCGTTGAAAAAGGAAGGGCAGGCAGGCCAACGGAAGATTACGCAGTACACGCGGGTCTTCACGGTTGTGCTGGCGACCTTTCAGGCGTTCGGCATTGCCGTCGCGCTGGAAAATCAGCCGGGCCTCGTGATCGATCCGGGGATGGTGTTCCGGTTGACGACGGTCGTAACGCTGGTGACCGGCACGATGTTCCTGATGTGGCTGGGTGAGCAGATCACGGAGCGCGGGCTTGGCAACGGTATCTCGATCATCATTTTCGGTGGTATTGCGGCCGGTTTCCCGAACGCAATCGGTGGTCTCTTTGAACTGGTGCGAACCGGCTCGATGAGCATCATCTCGGCGATTATCGTCGTCGCGCTGATTGCCGCTGTGACGTATCTGGTGGTGTTCATCGAACGCGGCCAGCGCAAGATTCTTGTGAATTACGCGAAACGCCAGGTGGGCAACAAGATTTACGGTGGCCAGTCTTCGCATTTGCCGCTGAAGCTGAACATGTCGGGTGTGATTCCGCCGATCTTCGCATCGTCGATCATTCTCTTCCCGGCAACCATCCTGAACTGGTTCAGTTCGGGTTCGCGCACCAGCTGGTTCGCAGACACGTTGCACAACGTGGCCGAGGCCTTGAAGCCTGGTCAACCCGTGTACGTGTTGCTGTACGCGTTGGCGATCGTCTTCTTCTGTTTCTTCTACACCGCACTGGTGTTCAACAGCAGAGAAACGGCCGACAACCTGAAAAAGAGTGGCGCTTTCGTCCCAGGCATCCGCCCGGGCGATCAGACAGCGCGATATATCGACCGCATCCTCACGCGTCTGACGCTGGCCGGTGCGATCTACATCGTGTTCGTTTGCCTGCTGCCCGAATTTCTGGTGCTGCGCTGGAACGTGCCGTTTTATTTTGGTGGAACGTCGCTGCTGATCATTGTCGTCGTCACAATGGATTTCATGGCGCAGGTGCAGTCGTACGTTATGTCGCAACAGTATGAATCGCTGCTGAAGAAAGCTAATTTCAAAGGCGGCGGCGTCCCGATGCGTTGAAAGGACTTATGGCCAAAGACGATGTTATCCAGATGCAGGGCGAAGTAATCGAGAACCTGCCTAACGCTACCTTCAGGGTGAAGCTGGAAAACGGCCATGTCGTATTGGGACACATATCCGGCAAGATGCGGATGCATTACATCCGAATTCTGCCGGGCGACAAGGTGACGGTTGAATTGACGCCTTACGATCTGTCGCGTGCGCGGATCGTGTTCCGGGCGAAGTGATTTGAAAAAAGGGTAATATCATGAAAGTGATGGCATCGGTTAAGCGCATTTGCCGCAATTGCAAGATCATCAAGCGCAAAGGCGTTGTGCGCGTGATTTGCAGCTCTGATCCGCGCCACAAACAGCGTCAAGGCTGAACGCCGCGCTTTTGCTTGCGCTTTTTGTTTGAGGAAAAACAATGGCTCGTATCGCAGGGGTTAACATCCCGAATCACCAGCATACCGAAATCGGCCTGACGGCTATTTACGGTATCGGCCGCACGCGCTCGCGCGACATTTGCGTCGCTGCTGGTGTGGCATTTTCGAAGAAGGTCAAAGACCTGAACGACGCAGACCTCGAAAAGCTGCGTGAAGAAGTCGGCAAGTTCATCGTCGAAGGTGATCTGCGTCGTGAAACGACGATGAACATCAAGCGCTTGATGGATCTCGGCTGCTATCGTGGCGTGCGGCATCGTAAGGGTCTTCCCCTGCGCGGCCAGCGTACGCGTACGAATGCCCGTACGCGTAAGGGTCCGCGTCGTGCAGCGCAGTCGCTGAAGAAGTAAGCGGAACTGACAGTTACAGGAAAACGTAATGGCTAAGGCTTCGAACAACTCCGCGGCGCAACGCGTTCGCAAGAAGGTCAAGAAGAACGTCGCCGAGGGCGTGGTTCACGTTCACGCGTCGTTCAACAACACCATCATCACGATCACCGACCGTCAAGGCAACGCGCTTGCTTGGGCAACGTCGGGTGGTCAGGGCTTCAAGGGTTCGCGTAAGTCGACCCCGTTTGCAGCTCAGGTTGCAGCTGAATCGGCTGGCCGCGTGGCGATGGAATACGGCGTGAAGAACCTCGAAGTGCGGATCAAGGGCCCTGGTCCTGGCCGTGAATCGGCGGTGCGCGCGCTGCATGGTCTTGGTATCAAGATCACCGCGATCTCCGACGTGACGCCGGTCCCGCACAACGGCTGCCGTCCGCCGAAGCGTCGTCGTATCTAAGACGCTGGTTTTTGCGAGCGCCTGTTGCCGCTTTGCGCGGCGGCGGGCTGTGCGCGTTACTGAATTGACTAAGCCCACCGTTCGACCCAAAGGGTTCGGACTAGCGTGAGTGGATACACTCGCGTGATTATTCACAGAAGGAATCAACGTGGCACGTTATATCGGCCCTAAGGCCAAGCTGTCTCGCCGTGAAGGCACCGACCTCTTCCTGAAGAGCGCCCGCCGCTCGCTCGCCGACAAGTGCAAGCTTGACAGCAAGCCTGGTCAGCACGGCCGCACCTCGGGCGCACGTACGTCCGACTACGGCACGCAGCTTCGCGAAAAGCAAAAAGTGAAGCGCATTTACGGTGTGCTCGAGCGCCAGTTCCGCCGCTACTTCGCTGAAGCAGATCGCCTGAAGGGCAACACGGGTGAAAACCTGCTGCAACTGCTCGAGTCGCGTCTGGACAACGTCGTGTATCGCATGGGTTTCGGCTCGACGCGCGCTGAAGCACGTCAGCTCGTGGGCCACAAGGCGATCACAGTGAACGGCGTCGTGACGAACATCCCGTCGATGCAAGTGAAGGCTGGCGACATCGTCGCCGTGCGCGAACAGAAGCGCAAGCAGGCTCGTATCATCGAAGCCCTGTCGCTCGCTGAGCAAGGCGGTATGCCGAGCTGGGTCGCGGTCGACGCGAAGAAGTTCGAAGGTACCTTCAAGCAGAAGCCGGAACGCAGCGACATCGCTGGCGACATCAACGAAAGCCTGATCGTCGAATTGTATTCGCGGTAATCGGATTGACTGCCGGGGCGGCCCGATTGCGTTGTGCAAGGGGCCGTCTCGGCTGTTTATTTTCAGGTTGTTACCGGTCAGCCTTATCGGTGTAACGAGCCGAGGGTATTGAAAAGGAAAACCTATGCAAACCAGTTTGTTGAAGCCCAAGATCATCGCAGTTGAATCGCTTGGCGAGAGCCACGCGAAAGTGGTCATGGAACCGTTTGAACGCGGTTATGGCCACACCTTGGGTAACGCGCTTCGGCGCGTACTGTTGTCGTCGATGGTGGGCTACGCGCCGACCGAAGTGACGATCGCAGGCGTCGTGCATGAGTATTCGACGCTCGACGGTGTGCAAGAGGATGTGGTCAACCTGTTGTTGAACCTGAAGGGTGTCGTCTTCAAGCTGCATAACCGTGACGAAGTGACGGTTACGCTGCGCAAGGAAGGCGAAGGCGTGGTCACTGCCGGTGATATCGAACTCGCACACGATTGCGAAGTCATCAACCCGGATCACGTGATTGCGCACCTGTCGAAGGGCGGCAAGCTCGACGTGCAGATCAAGGTCGAAAAGGGCCGCGGCTATGTGCCGGGCAACGTGCGTCGTTACGGCGAAGAGTCGGCCAAGATCATCGGCCGTATCGTGCTGGACGCGTCGTTCTCGCCGGTTCGCCGCGTGAGCTACGCGGTCGAAAGCGCTCGCGTCGAGCAGCGTACCGACCTCGACAAGCTCGTGATGAACATCGAAACCAACGGTGTGATTTCGCCGGAAGAAGCGATCCGTCAATCGGCTCGCATTCTGGTCGATCAACTGTCGGTGTTCGCGGCTCTGGAAGGTACGGAAGCTGCGGCTGAAGCGCCGTCGCGCGCACCGCAGATCGATCCGATCCTGCTGCGTCCGGTCGATGACCTCGAACTGACAGTTCGTTCCGCGAACTGCCTGAAGGCCGAGAACATCTACTATATCGGCGACCTGATCCAGCGCACGGAAAACGAGCTGCTCAAGACGCCGAACCTTGGCCGCAAGTCGCTGAACGAAATCAAGGAAGTTCTGGCGTCGCGTGGTCTGACGCTCGGTATGAAGCTCGAAAACTGGCCGCCGGCTGGTCTCGACAAGTAATTTCGGGTGTAGCCCGCGAGTCGTTCCGCTGTACTGTACTGGCAAAGACGCGGATTTTCCTTTAAAATCCGCGTCTTGTCTTTTTTCACTACCGGCCCGTGCACTCTCACCGCCTGCATGTCGATGCAGCGAAACGAGCGCGATAGAAGAGCTGGACCAAAACTTTGAACTGAAGGAATTAACATGCGTCACCGTCATGGTCTGCGGAAACTGAACCGCACGAGCAGCCACCGTCTGGCAATGCTCCGTAACATGTCCAACTCGCTGATCGAGCACGAAGTCATCAAGACCACGCTGCCGAAAGCAAAAGAACTCCGTAAAGTCGTCGAGCCGCTGATCACGCTCGGCAAGAAGCCGTCGCTGGCAAACCGTCGTCTCGCGTTCAACCGCCTGCGCGATCGTGACTCGGTCACGAAGCTGTTCGACGTGCTCGGTCCGCGCTACGCAAATCGTCCGGGCGGCTACCTGCGCGTCCTGAAGTTCGGCTTCCGCGTTGGCGATAACGCACCGATGGCACTGGTCGAACTGCTCGACCGTCCGGAAGTTGAAGAAGTTGAAGTGCAAGAAGCTGAATAAGCTTTTTTAGCTTCGAGAAAAAGCCAGGCACCTAGCCTGGCTTTTTTGTTTTCCACGCCTGACTCCTGATCGCCACACGCAAACAGCGCCTCGGCAGCGGCCAAATGCAGCGGGCAGCGATCTGCGGGGCGGAAGGACCCGGTGATACGATATGGGTCTGAATCGCGCGTCGCCGGAGTTTTTTGTGAGTGTGAATGTGACCTTGATGCTGACGACTGTGCCGGATGCGGCCGTCGCTCAGAAGCTCGCTGCGGAGGCGCTCGCCGCCCGTCTTTGTGCGTGCGTGACGCAACTCGGCAGCGTGCAGTCGAGTTATCACTGGCAGGGTGCAGTCGAGACTGCCGAGGAAATCCAGTTGCTGTTCAAGACCAGCCTGGCACGCGCGCCCGAACTCGAGCAGTACATCCAGGCTCACCATCCCTACGACACGCCGGAGATCCTTTGCTGGCAAGCGACGGCATCGGCCGCGTACGGCCAGTGGATCACTGCTGAAACCCAACGTACTCTCCATGTTTAACGGTCTCGACCGACGTGCGCGAGATGTCCTGCGCGTCGTATTCTTCCTGCTCGGCTGCGCGATGCTCGCGCAATTCGCCACGCCTGCCCGTGCCGCAGACGACTTTCTCGACCCCGCCGTCGCATTCAAATTCAGCGCGACCGAGCAGCCCGGCGAAGTCGACGTGACATACAAGATCGCGGACGGCTACTACATGTACCGCGAGCGCTTTGCATTCGCGACCCGAAACGGCACGGTCACGCTCGGTGAGCCGCAATTGCCGGCGGGTCACGTCAAGTTCGATCAGACGTTCAACAAGAACGTCGAAACCTATCGCAACGAGTTGACGATCCGCATTCCGGTCAAACAGGCCACGGGCCCATTCGATCTGGCGGTGACGTCGCAAGGTTGTGCCGACGCCGGCATTTGTTATCCGCCGATGGAGCGTGTGTATCACGTGAGCGGCGCGGCTTTGCAGCCTGCTGGCAGCGGGGCGCCCGCCGTGGCCACCCAGCAATCCACGGCGGACGACGAGCCCTGGTATGAGCGCGCCACCAGCGCCGACTATGCCCAGTCGCTGCTGCAGCGCGGCGGCTTCTTCGCGATCGTCGGGCTGTATTTCGTGGCCGGCGCGATTCTGAGCCTGTTGCCGTGTTCGTATCCGATGATCCCTATCCTGTCGGCGATCATCATCGGTGAAGGCGCGCGAGTCACGCGTTCGCGTGGCTTCGCGCTGTCGCTCGCCTATGTGATCGGCATGGCGCTCGTGTACACCGCGCTCGGCGTCGCGGCGGCACTCGTTGGGCAGAGTCTCGGCGCGTGGTTGCAAAACCCGTGGGTGCTCGGCGCGTTCGGCGTGTTGCTGACGATTTTCGCGCTGCTGTTGATCTCCGGTGTCGACATCGAACTGCCGGCGCGCTGGCGGGATCGCATGTCGAGCGCGTCGGCGGGACGCTCGGGCGGCAAATTTACCGCTGTCGCTGTGATGGGTGCGCTTTCCGCGCTGGTGGTCGGCGCGTGCATGACTGCTCCGCTCTTTGCCGTGCTCGCGTTTATCGCGCATACCGGCAACGCCGTGCTCGGCGGTGCCGCGCTGTTCTCGATGGGTATCGGGCTCGGCGTGCCGCTGCTGATCCTCGGTCTCGGCGCAGGCACGTTCCTGCCGCGCGCGGGTGCGTGGATGGACGGCGTGAAGGTGTTCTTCGGCGTCGTGCTGCTCGCTGCCGCGCTGTGGATCGTTTGGCCGGTGCTGGGCGCGGCCGCGACCATGCTGTTGAGCGCACTCTGGCTGCTGATCGCGGCGGCCGCGCTCGGGCTTTTTTCAGCGCCGATCGCCGGCGGATCGGTATGGCGCCGGCTCGGCCGCGCGGTCGGGGTGGTGATGGCCGTATGGGCGGCGACATTGCTGGTCGGTCTGGCGGCGGGATCGTCGGACCCACTGCGGCCGCTCGCGGTCCTCGCGGCGCGCGGCGGCGTCGAGGCGACTGCCGCCAATGGGCCCGATTCCACTGGCGCGGCGCCACAGAGCGATTTGACGTTCGCGCCGGTACGTTCGTCGGATCAACTCGACCAGGCCGTCAAAACCGCCGCACAGCCCGCCATGCTCGATTTCTACGCGGACTGGTGTGTGAGCTGCAAGGAAATGGAGAAGTTCACCTTCAGCGACCCGCGCGTCCAGGCAAAACTGAAGCAGATGAAGCTGCTGCGCGCCGATGTCACCGCGAACAATACCGACGATCACGCGCTGCTCAAGCGCTTCGATCTGTTCGGGCCGCCGGGCATCATTTTCTTCGACCCGGGCGGCAAGGAAGTACTGCGGGTTGTCGGCTACGAGTCGGCGGATAAATTTCTTCGCACGCTGGATCGGGTGAAGCCGGCCGGCGTGTAGTGGGGCGTGCCGCAGGCGGCGCTCCTGCGCCGCATCGCCTGAAGAAGACCTGCATAAAAAACGGCAGCTCGACCACGAGGTCTGCCGCCGTTCTTCGTTGCATCAACCAGCAGGCGAGCGCTAAATCGCGCTCAAGCTACTGCGCGCTGCGGCCTACTTCTGCGAACGCAAAATTCGCGCGGCATCGAGCGCGAAATACGTCAGCACGCCGTCCGCACCAGCCCGCTTGAACGCGAGCAGCGATTCCATCATCACCTTGTCGTGATCGAGCCAGCCGTTCTGCGCGGCGGCCTTCAGCATCGCGTATTCGCCGCTTACCTGATACACGTAGGTCGGGAACTGGAACTCGTCCTTCACGCGGCGCACGATGTCGAGATACGGCATGCCCGGCTTGACCATCACCATATCCGCGCCTTCGTTGATGTCCGCCTGCACTTCGCGCAGCGCCTCGTTCGAATTGGCCGGGTCCATCTGGTACGTCATCTTGTTGCTCTTGCCGAGGTTCGTCGCCGAACCGACGGCGTCGCGGAACGGGCCGTAGAACGCCGAAGCGTACTTCGCCGCGTAAGCCATGATGCGCGTGTGGATGTGGTTCTCGCTCTCGAGCATCTCGCGGATCGCGCCGATGCGGCCGTCCATCATGTCCGACGGCGCGACGATGTCGACGCCGGCCTCAGCCTGCGCGCGCGCCTGTTCGACGAGGATCTCGACGGTATCGTCGTTGATCACATAGCCGACTTCGTCGAGCACGCCGTCCTGGCCGTGACTCGTGTACGGATCGAGTGCGACGTCGGTGAGCACGCCGAGATCGGGGAAATTCTTTTTCAGCTCGCGGACGGCGCGCGGAATCAGGCCGGCAGGGTTGGCCGCCTCGCGGCCATCGGGCGTCTTCAGCGACGGCTCGATCGCGGGAAACAGCGACAGGACCGGCACGCCCAGCTCGACGCATTGCTCGGCGACGCCCATCAGCAGGTCGACCGATACACGCTCGACGCCCGGCATCGACGGCACGGCCTGACGCACATTCGTGCCTTCGACGATGAAGACGGGGTAGATCAGATCGTTGGTGGTGAGGATGTTTTCGCGCATCATGCGACGCGAGAAGTCGTCATGGCGCATGCGGCGCGGACGGTGGTGAGGATAGAAGCTCATATCGAATCGAGGATCGTGGATGGGTGGAGTGGACACGTAGCGCCTGCCTCCGCTCCCGGAAACTTTTCGAGACAATGGTATATCATACCGATCGAGCAAGGCGCCTTGCGCTGACCTCCCCGCTTCTCCTCCCTGAGCGGGTGCCTGTCGTTTTTTCGATTAGGCTGTTTAACCCGCCGTTCAAGCGGCGGGTTTTTTTATGGGCGGCCTGAAAGTGCGGTCTTAGCCGCCATTTCATGGTTTCCGGTGCCGGTTGGCATTCATTCGGCGGTCTGCGTATCGGCCGCCGCCTCGGGAATCAGCCAGCTTTCGATCAGCGCATGCGCCTCATCGAGCCCGGTGCGCTTGAGCGCCGAGAACAGTTGCGCGCTCAGTTCACCGCGATAGCCGGCGGCGCGGTATTCGGCCAATCCCTTCTGGGCGGTGCGCAACGCGTTCGTGCTTTCCTGGCGCGTCAATTTGTCGCATTTGGTCAGCAGCGTGTGGATCGGCTTGCCGGTCGGCGCGAACCACTCGATCATGCGCCGGTCCAGCTCCGTCAGCGGCCGGCGCGAGTCCATCATCAGGATCATGCCGCGCAACTGCGAGCGCGATTGCAGATAGGTGGACAGCAGCGCTTCCCAGTGCGCCTTCGCCGCGCCAGGCACTTCCGCATAGCCGTAGCCGGGCAGGTCGACGAGATAGCCCGTCAGTTCGTCCACCTTGCCCACCGAAAAATAGTTGATGTGCTGCGTGCGGCCGGGCGTCTTACTCGCGAACGCGAGCCGCTTCTGATTGCAGAGCACATTGATCGCGGTCGATTTGCCCGCGTTCGAGCGTCCGGCAAAAGCGATTTCGGGCTGCGCGGTTGCGGGCAGATCGCGCAGATGATTGACGGTAGTGAAGAAACGGGATTCGTGGAGCAGGAAGGGCATGGTGGAAGCCAGATGGAAGACGCCGCGGAACTCGCAGCGGGAACGGGGTCAAGCCCGACTGGCGTCTAAGCGATTAGCGAGTTATTGTACAATACGATGGTTTACTGAAAACCTGAGGGGGCCGCCCCACGTGCCTTGGGGGCTCCTGGCGGTCACTCGGTCGCCGTCGTCGTACTTTGCAGAACCTCTAAAATCCCACAAGACGAGACAGGGTGTGCGAATGAATCGACTGTGCAAGACTCTGATGGTGCTTCACGTAGCGGCAGGTCTTTCAGGTTTGGCAATTCAGGCACGAGCAGCAGATCCGGCGAAACCGGACGTCAATCGGGGGCAGGCAATCGCCATGCAGGTCTGCGCGTCATGCCACGGGGCAGACGGCAACAGCGCCGGTGGTGCCTATCCGAAGCTGGCGGGCCAGCATCCTGAGTATCTCGTCAAGCAGCTCAGAGATTTCAAGACGCAGCCGGGCGCCAGGCAGCCCGCGCGCAACAATGCGATCATGGCGGGCATGGCTGCGGCGCTGTCCGATCAGGACATGGTCAACGTCGCTGCCTACTTCTCGACGCAGACGCCGAAGCCCGGCTATGCGCATAACAAGAACACTGTCGCACTCGGTCAGCAGATTTATCGCGGCGGCATCGCCGACCGGGGCGTGCCGGCCTGCGCAAGCTGCCATGGTCCCACCGGTCAAGGCATCCCGTCGCAGTTCCCGCGCTTGTCGGGGCAGTGGGCCGAGTACTCGGTGGCGCAGTTGACCGCGTTTGCCCAAGGGCCGGGCGCGCGTAATAACAACGACGCGATGCATGCGATAGCATCGCGTTTGTCGGACAACGAGATCAAGGCCGTCGCCGATTACATCGCGGGCTTGCATTAGGAATCCGCACGCGGAATGCAACCGGCTCGGCGAGGCCGGTAAAAACAAGAAAAGGGTGAGGGTGTCGTCTCTACGATAGCCCTGCACCCTTTTTTGCTGTTCAGTCGGAGTTTGAATGAGCGTCACCACGTCGGGTCTGCAGTCGAAGTCGAGCAATCGCGTCTTGCGCAGTACCGTCGAGCTTCTGAGCTCGATGCGTTTCGCCATTGCACTGCTCGTGATTCTGTCGATCGCCAGCATCATCGGCACCGTCCTCACGCAGGACGATCCGTATCCCAACTACGTCAACCAGTTCGGCCCGTTCTGGGCGGACATCTTCCGCGCGCTGAGCCTTTACACGGTGTACAGCTCGTGGTGGTTCATGCTGATTCTCGGCTTCCTGATGGTGTCGGTGTCGCTGTGCGTGATCCGCAATGCGCCGAAGATGCTCGCCGACGCGAAGAGCTGGAAGGACAAGGTCCGCGAAGGCAGCCTGCGTGCGTTTCATCACAAGGGCGAGTTCGCGGTGCACGGCACGCGCGCGCAGACCTCGGCGGTGCTCGCCAGGCTCTCGGCGAAACTCGGCTACAAGTTCGTCACGCGCGAGTCGGAAGGCGCGACGCTGATCGCCGCGAAGCGCGGCGCGCTGACGAAGTTCGGCTACATTTCCGCGCACCTCGCGATCGTCGTGATCTGCCTCGGCGGCCTGCTCGACAGCAACCTGCCGATCAAGCTGCAGATGTGGCTGTTCGACAAGTCGCCGATCAACTCGAACACGGTCATCAACGAGATTCCGCCCGAGCATCGGCTGTCGCAATCGAACCCGACGTTCCGCGGCTACGCGTGGGTCCCCGAAGGGCAGCACGTGTCGACGGCGATCCTGAACCAGCCCAACGGCTCGCTGATCCAGGACCTGCCGTTTTCGATCGAGCTGAACAAGTTCATCGTCGATTACTACTCGACCGGCATGCCGAAGCTGTTCGCAAGCGACATCGTCGTGATCGATCACAAGACCGGCGCGCGCGTGCCGGCGCGCGTCGAGGTCAACAAGCCGTTCGAATACGACGGCGTGTCGATCTATCAGTCGAGCTTCCAGGACGGCGGCTCGCAGATGCAGATGACCGCCTACCCGATGTCGGGGCCGAGCGCGAAGACCGCGCCGTTCGGCGGCACGATCGGTGGCAGCGCGCCGCTGAGCACGGCCACGCCGCTCGCGGATGGGCAGACCGTCGAGTTCACCGACTTCCGCGCGATCAACGTCGAAAACATCTCGAACGGCAGCGGCCAGAACGACGCGCGCGGCGTCGCCGCGCATCACTCGCTGAAGGAAGCGTTCGACGAGCGCCTCGGCTCCGGCGCGAAGACCTCGAAGCCGCTCGATCTGCACAACGTCGGCCCGTCGGTGCAGTACAAGATTCGCGGCAAGGATGGCCAGGCGCGCGAGTACAACAATTACATGCTGCCGGTCGACGTGAACGGCGAAAAGATGTTCCTCGCCGGCATGCGCCTGAACCCCGACGACCCGTTCCGCTACCTGCGCATTCCGGCCGACAGTGGCGGCACGCTCAAGGAGTGGATGGGCCTGCGCGCGACGCTCGAAGACCCCGCGAAACGCGCCACGGCCGCGCACCAGTTCGCGCTGCGCTCGGTGCCGGGCTCGAATGCCGAACTGCAGCAACATCTCGAGGAAAGCGCGCTGCGCGTGCTGACCCTTTTTGCGGGCGCCGACAGCAGCCTGAAGATGCCGAATGGCGAAACGCCCGGCGGTTTCCAGGCGATCGCCGGTTTTATCGACCATTCGGTGCCGAAGGGCGAGCAGGAAAAGGCTGCGAGCCTGCTGCTGCGCATGCTCGAAGGCGTGACGTGGGACTTGTGGCAACTGTCGCGCCAGCAACTCGGCGAGCCCGCCGCGCCGGCCAACGCGGACTCGAGCCGCTTCATCCAGAGTTCGCTCAACGCGATATCCGACAGCTTTCTATATGGATCGCCCGTCTATTTGCAGCTTGACTCATTCAAGCAGGTGCAAGCTTCGGTATTTCAGTTGACGCGCGCACCTGGCAAAAAAGTCGTGTATCTTGGCAGCCTGCTTCTCGTGTTGGGCATCTTTTCGATGTTCTATGTCCGCGAACGGCGTCTGTGGTTCTGGCTCAAGGATACCGAACACGGCACGAACGTCGTGATGGCGATGTCGAGTGCGCGCAAGACGCTCGACTTCGAAAAGGAGTTCGTCCAGACGCGCGACGCCGTTGGCGCCGCACTGGGCGCGAAACTCAGCGCAGCAGCCGACGCCGGCCCGTCCGCTCAGGCCGGCGCGCCAAGCTCACAGGATTCGACCCGGTAAGATCATGGACTTGACTCACGTTTCCTCATCCGCTTCTTCTCCCGCTTCCGCCGCGCGTGCCGACAAGGCGTTCGCGGGCGGCACGCCCGAACAGCTTCCGTACTACGACGAACGGCCGTTCCTGAAACGGCTCGGTATCGTCGACTGGCTGTTCGCGCTGGTGCTCGTCGGGGGCGCCGGGTTCGCGCTGTCGCGCTATCACCCGTTCATGAATTACTACGACAAGCTGGTGCTGGTGTGCTCGGTGCCGGTTTTCGTCGTGCTCGGCTGGCGCTGGAAGCCGGTGCGTCCGCTGATGGTGGGGATCGCCGCGCTGTCGCTGTTCGCAATCCAGATCTATCACGGCGATCTGAGCCGCGCCGACAACGCGTTCTTCCTCAAATACTTCCTGTCGAGCCAGTCCGCGATCCTGTGGATGAGCGCGCTGTTCGTATTTGCAACCGTGTTCTACTGGATCGCGCTGCTGTCGCGCTCGCCGACCGGCGCCGCGATCGGCTCGAAAATGACGTGGGCGGCTGTGCTGATGGGCTTCGTCGGCATGATGGTGCGCTGGTACGAGTCGTACCTGATCGGCGCGGATGTCGGCCATATTCCGATCTCGAACCTCTATGAAGTGTTCGTGCTGTTCAGCCTGATTACGGCGCTGTTCTATCTGTACTACGAGCAGCACTACAACACGCGTGCGCTCGGCGCATTCGTGCTGCTCGTGATCAGCGCGGCGGTCGGCTTCCTGATGTGGTATTCGGTCGCACGCGATGCGCAGCAGATCCAGCCGCTCGTGCCGGCGCTGCAAAGCTGGTGGATGAAGATTCACGTGCCGGCGAACTTCATCGGCTACGGCAGCTTCGCGCTGTCGGCGATGGTCGGCGTCGCGTATCTGGCGAAGGAACGCGGCATACTCGCGGATCGTCTGCCCGAGCTCGAGGTGCTCGACGACGTGATGTACAAGTCGATCGCGGTCGGTTTCGCGTTCTTCACGATCGCGACGATTCTCGGCGCGCTATGGGCCGCCGAAGCGTGGGGCGGCTACTGGAGCTGGGACCCGAAGGAAACGTGGGCGCTGATCGTCTGGCTGAACTACGCGGCGTGGCTGCATATGCGTCTGATGAAAGGCCTGCGCGGCGCGGTGGCCGCATGGTGGGCGCTGACCGGCCTGCTGGTCACGACGTTCGCATTCCTCGGCGTGAACATGTTCCTGTCGGGCTTGCATAGTTACGGCAAGCTGTAAGATCGGCCGCGCTGCACCGACTAAAAACCGCCGAGTGCCTGGTCACCGGCGGTTTTTTCATGGCGGACGGAATATCCGCTGCATCCAGACGTTTGCCGTTCGAGTGCCTGCGCCAGTACCGGCGCGGGGATTGGCGTCAATACCGCGGATGACAGATGCCCCCGAACGGGCGATCATCAATACGGCCCTGCGACGCGCGCGACGCGGCGGGGCAGCAAGGAGCAGCACCATGTGGATCAAGCGAAGCGACAGCATTCAACTGACCGGCGATGACATCGCGCGCAGCGAAATCACGCCGCGGCATGTCTTCGAGAACCGGCGGCGCATTCTGCAGGCGGCGGGCGCGATGGCGCTCGGCAGCCTGATCGGCGTGAGCGGAGAGGCACTTGCGACGTACTCGTCACCGGACCCGAAGGCGCAGAAACTCGCGGCGAAAACGAACACGAAGTTCGTCGCGCTGGACAAGATCACGCCGTACAAGGACATCACGACCTACAACAACTTCTACGAGTTCGGCACCGACAAATCCGATCCCGCGCAGAACGCGGGCACGCTGCGCCCGCACCCGTGGAAGGTGAGCGTCGAGGGGGCGATCAAGAACCCGAAGGTGTACGACATCGACGAATTGCTGAAGCTCGCGCCGCTCGAGGAACGCGTGTACCGGCTGCGTTGCGTCGAAGGCTGGTCGATGGTGATTCCGTGGATCGGCGTGTCGCTGTCGGAACTGATCAAGCGCGTCGAGCCGACCGGCAACGCGAAGTACGTACAGTTCATCACGCTTGCCGATCCGTCGCAGATGCCGGGGTTGTCGACGCCCGTGCTCGACTGGCCCTATTCCGAAGGCCTGCGCATGGACGAAGCGATGCATCCGCTGACGCTGCTGACGATGGGCGTCTACGGTCAGGTGCTGCCGAACCAGAACGGCGCACCGGTGCGGGTCGTGGTGCCGTGGAAGTACGGCTTCAAGAGCGCGAAGTCGCTCGTGAAAATCCGCTTCGTCGAGAAGCAGCCGCCGACGAGCTGGAACACGTATGCGTCGAACGAATACGGCTTTTATTCGAACGTGAATCCGAACGTCGATCATCCGCGCTGGAGCCAGGCGACCGAGCGGCGCATCGGCGAGGACGGTTTTTTCACGCCGAAGCGCAAGACGCTGATGTTCAACGGCTACGGCGATCAGGTCGCATCGCTCTATCAGGGCATGGACCTGAAGAAGAATTTCTGAGGCGACGGCGATGACGATGACTTCCGAGACGCAATCCGTCACCCGGAACGAACCCGCGACGCAAGGGGCGACCTCGGCCGCGCGAGCGAAAGCGTCGGCGGCGCAGCGGCCCGTGGGCGGCGCGCGCTGGATCGTGCCGGCCAAGGTCGCGGTGTTCATCGCGGCGCTGTATCCGCTCGCGCGCATCGTGCTGTTCGGCATGACCGACCGGCTCGGCGCGAATCCGATCGAGTTCATCACACGCTCGACGGGCCTGTGGACGCTCGTGTTCCTCTGCATCACGCTGGCGGTGACGCCGCTGCGCCGCCTCACCGGTGTCGCCGCGCTACTGCGCTTGCGGCGCATGCTCGGTCTTTATGCGTTCTTCTACGCGGCGCTGCATTTCACCACCTACCTCTGGTTCGACAAGTGGTTCGATCTCGCGGCGATTCTGAAGGACATCGGCAAGCGGCCGTTCATCACGGTGGGCTTCGCGGCGTTCGTGCTGCTGATCGCGCTCGCGGCCACCTCGCCGCGCGCGATGGTGCGCAAGCTCGGGCGTCGCTGGCAGACGCTGCATCGCGCGATCTACGCGATCGGCGTGCTCGCGATCCTGCACTTCTGGTGGATGAAGGCCGGCAAGCACGATCTGCTGCTGCCGAAGATTTACGGCGCGATCATGATCGCGCTGCTCGGCTGGCGTCTGGTGGTGTGGCTGCGCGAGCGGAGTCTGAAAACGCGGCGACGGTGACGGCGGGCGCTCGGTTTACGCTGCTTGGGTGGCGATAGCGTTCAATAGCAAAAAGGCGATGCCGTAGTGGCATCGCCTTTTTGCTTTTTGCTGCTTGCACGAAGAGTCGAGGCCCGCGCGGGTTTCAGTGCGGCGCTCGACGTTCTTCGATGCTGACCGATGCTTATCGATGTTTACTCCGGCAAAATCGCCTCACCCGCAAACAGCTGCTGCACCTCTTCACGCGCGCGAACCACATGCGCCTGTGTACCATCCACCATCACTTCGGCGGCGCGTGCACGCGTGTTGTAGTTCGAGCTCATCACGAAGCCGTACGCGCCGGCCGAGCGGATCGCGAGCAGGTCGCCCGGCTCGACGGCGAGCAACCGTTCTCGGCCGAGCCAGTCGCCGCTTTCGCAGACCGGGCCGACCACGTCGTACACCTGCGCGGGCACGTCACGCTTCACGACGGGGTCGATCGCGTGATACGCCTCGTACATCGCGGGGCGCGCGAGATCGGTCATCGCCGCGTCGACGATTGCGAAGTTCTTGTCCGCGCCCGGCTTCAGGAATTCGAGACGCGTGAGCAGCACGCCCGCATTACCGACCAGCGAGCGGCCCGGCTCGAAATACACTTCGCGATGGCCGTGGCCGCGTGCTTCGATGCGATCGAGCACCGTGCGCACGAACATGCCGATTTCCGGCGGCGTTTCGTCGTCGTAGGTGATGCCGAGACCGCCGCCCACGTCGATATGGCGAATCGTCACGCCGTCCTGCTCGATCTGCTCGACGAGGTCCAGCAGTTTGTCGATCGCGTCGAGATACGGCGCGACTTCGGTGATCTGCGAGCCGATATGGCAGTCGATGCCGACCACCTCGAGATTCGCCATCGCCGCGGCCGCCCGGTACGTGGCGCGCGCGTCTTCGAAGGCGACGCCGAACTTGTTGCTCTTGAGTCCGGTGGAAATATACGGATGCGTTTTCGCGTCGACGTCGGGATTCACGCGCAGCGACACCGGCGCTTTCTTGCCCATTTCGCCGGCCACCGTGTTGAGGCGGTCGAGTTCGGGAATCGATTCGACGTTGAAGCATTTGACGCCGGCCGCGAGCGCGTCGCGCATTTCGCCCGCCTGCTTGCCGACGCCCGAAAACACGGTGTTTTCCGCTTTGCCGCCCGCCGCCAGCACGCGCGCCAGTTCGCCGCCCGAGACGATGTCGAAGCCCGCGCCGAGGCGCGCGAACACGTTCAGCACCGCGAGATTGCTGTTGGCCTTGACGGCCACGTGCACGCTCGCGCGGCGTCCGGCGCAGGCGCCTGCGTAGGCGTTCCATGTGGCGGTGAGCGCGGCGCGTGAATAAACGTAGAGCGGCGTGCCGAACTGCTCGGCGAGGGAAACGGCGGACACGTCTTCGGCGTGCAATATGCCGTCGACGTAGTCAAATGCGGATCGAGTCATGCGAAAGTCTTATTGAACGGAAGGAGCGGCAGAGGCGGGCAGCGGCACGGCGGGAGCGGAAGCCGCCGAAGCGGGCGGCGTGGCAAGCTGATCTTCGGGGGCCAGCGTGAGCGGCGTGCCCGAGGTGTCCGGGATCGAGCCCATGTCGGCCGCGCTGCCGCTAGCCGGTTGCGTTTGATCCGGCGCCGGCGTTTGCGTGCGATGAGCCGGCGGGGCAGGCATGGGCGGCACGGTTGGCAGATAGAGCGAGCCGCGTTGACCGCAACCGGCGAGCACGCAACCTGCGAAAATGGCTAAAACCGCTACAATCGCGCGGCCGGGTGCCGCCGCGCGCATCCGAGATACGACTCGCATGACTGTCCCTGAATGAATAATCGATGGAGTTTAGCATGTCCGATAGTGATTACCTGACCCGTGCGGAAGCCGTGCTGGCCGCCATCGAGAGCGCGCTCGACGACATCGGCGCCGACATCGAAGCCGAGCGCAGCGGCAATGTTCTGACGCTCGAATTCGAGAACCGCACGAAGATCATCGTCAACCTTCAGCCGCCGATGAGCGAGATCTGGATCGCCGCGAAGGCGGGCGGTTTTCACTTCCGTTTCGTCGATGGGCAATGGCGCGACACGCGCAGCGGCGCGGAGTTTTTCGCGGCGCTCTCGCAGTACGCGACCGAGCAGGCCGGCGAGCCGGTGCAGATCGCCGCGCAGTAAGCCCGAGGCGCTCTCAAAACAGAACCGCCGCGTATCGAGCCATCGAACGCGGCGGTTTTTGCTTTCCGGCGGGAGTTCTACGCAACTTCGCGACGTAGCCTCGGTGTCCGCGGCTCAATGCCCGCGGAACAGATTCATGATGTCCTGCTTCTCCTGCTCGCCGACCTGCTCGGGCGCCGCCGAGGCCGCGGAAGCGGCGCTCGCCCCGGCGTCGAGCGTGGCCTGGCTCACGCCGACCGTCGCGACGAAACCGTGCCCCGGCGTGAAGTCGTCGAAATAAAGCTCCGAGCCGATTTCGCTGACATCATCGGGGCGCGCCATCCTGTACTCGGGCACGCCCTTCAGTGCGTGGCCCATGTACTCGATCCACACCGGCAGCGCGAGGCCGCCGCCGGTTTCCTTGTCGCCGAGACTGCGCGGGTTGTCGTAGCCGATCCATGCGATGGCCGTGAGCGTGTGCTGATAACCGGCGAACCACGCGTCGCGCGAATCATTGGTCGTGCCGGTCTTGCCGCCGAGATCGGTGCGCTTGAGCGCGTTGCTCTTCGCGCCGGTGCCGCGCTGCGCGACGCTTTGCAGCAGACTGTTCATCACGTAGGCGTTGCGCGGCTGGATCGCGAACGGCGCGCTTTGTCCGGCCACGAGCGGCTGCGCATGGGCGACGACGACACCGCGCTGATCGGTGACTTCGGCGATCAGATACGGGTTGATGCGGTAGCCGCCGTTGGCGAACACCGAGAACGCGCCCGCCATCTGCAACGGCGTGACGAGACCCGCGCCGAGCGCCATCGGCAGATAGGCGGGGTGACGCTCGGCGTCGAAGCCGAAGCGCGTGATGTACTGCTGCGCGTACTTGGTGCCGATCTGGTTCAGGATGCGGATCGACACGAGGTTCTTCGACTTCTGCAGCGCGGTGCGCATCGTCATCGGACCGTCGAAGCCGCCGCCGTAGTTCTTCGGCTCCCACGCCTGGCCGCCGGTTTCGGCGGCGCTGAAAAAGAGCGGCGCGTCGTTGATGATCGTGGCCGGCCCGAGTCCCTTTTCGAGCGACGCCGAATAGATGAACGGCTTGAAGCTCGACCCCGGCTGACGCCACGCCTGCGTGACGTGATTGAACTTGTTCTTGTTGAAGTCGAAGCCGCCGACCAGCGCACGAATCGCGCCGTCCTGCGGGACCACCGAAATAAACGCGCCTTCCACCTGCGGCAATTGCGTGATCGACCAGTCGCCGTCGTCGTTCTTCACGAGCCGCACGATCGCACCGGGCCGGATGCGCTGATTCGGCTGCGCGCGCGGGCCGAGCGCGAACTGCGCATAGCGCAGGCCGTCGCCCTGGATCGTCGCGACGTTGCCGTCGATGAACGTCGCCTGCACCTGCTTCGGACTCGCCGCCGTGACGACGGCCGCGATGATCTCGCCGTTGTCCGGATGCTCGACGAGCGCGTCGTCGATCGCCTGTTCGCGCTCCTGCGCATCGGACGGCAGATCGATGAACGCCTCCGGCCCGCGATAGCCGTGCCGCCGTTCGTAGTCCATCAGCCCCTTGCGCAGCGCGCGATAGGCGACGTCCTGATCGGCCGAGTCGATCGTGGTCACGACGTTCAGCCCGCGCGTGTAGGCTTCCTCGCGATACTGCGTGTACATCATCTGCCGCACCATTTCCGCGACGTACTCCGCGTGCACGCTGTACTCCTTCCCCATGCCCTTGACGACGAGCGGCTGGCCGCGCGCGTCGTCGTACTGCTGCTGGGTGATGTAGCGCAGCTCGTACATGCGCTGCAGGATGTACTCCTGCCGCACCTTCGCGCGCTTCGGATTGACGACCGGGTTATACGCGGACGGCGCTTTCGGCAAGCCCGCGAGCATCGCCGATTCGGCGAGCGTCAGATCCTTGAGATCCTTGCCGAAGTACACCCGTGCGGCGCTCGCAAAACCATAGGCGCGCTGACCGAGATAGATCTGGTTCATGTACACCTCGAGAATCTGATCCTTCGTCAGCTTCGACTCGATCTTGTACGCGAGCAGCATCTCGTAAATCTTG
The DNA here is from genome assembly GCF_011752945.1 of Paraburkholderia sp. Cy-641. Lineage (NCBI taxonomy): Bacteria > Pseudomonadati > Pseudomonadota > Betaproteobacteria > Burkholderiales > Burkholderiaceae > Paraburkholderia > Paraburkholderia sp. Cy-641. The sequence continues at coordinate 28,553 of NZ_VWWM01000042.1, read as the reverse complement.
CGCGTATAGGTTTTCTCGCTGGAGAGGAAGAAGTTGCGCGCGACCTGCATCGTGATCGTGCTCGCGCCTTGCGTCGCGTGGCCGTTGGTCAGCGCGACGAAGCCCGCGCGCGCGATGCCGGTCAGATCGACGCCGCCGTGGTCGTAGAAGCGCGCGTCCTCGATCGCGAGGATCGCGTTCTTCAGGCTGTCGGGCACGTCCTGGATATGCACGATGTCGCGCCGTTCCGCGCCGAATTCGCCGATCAGCACGTGGTCGGCCGTGTAGATGCGCAGCGGCACTTTCGGACGATAGTCGGTCAGCGCATCGAGCGAAGGAAGGTTCGGCGTGGCGACCACGAGCGCATAGCCGAGCACCAGCGCCATGCACACGACGCCCGCCACGATCAGGCCCACAAAGCCGAGGACGAGCTTCAGCCACAACGGGCGTTTGCGCTTTGGCGGCGCGGGCGGCGGGGACGTAGGAGACGTGGGTTGCATAGGGGTATCGAAAAAACGGTCCCGCGATTATAGCCGCCTCGCTTCCTCAGCTTTCGGCATGCTTACGAATGGTCTGGAAAGCAGTGTGAAAACTGGCGGCGCGCCGTGCCTGGAGATGGCTTCACTGTAGTCGCTTTGATCCCGCGAGGGGCGTCCTCGCCGCAACGTTGGCCATTTGGCTGAATGTCGCTCGGAGCCGTGTCTCTCCACAATGGTCCCTCGTTGCTCGCGTTCGAATGGTTCGTCGCGTGAGTCAAAGGGAGGGCCTGATGGCATATAAAAATTCGTGGCTTGAAGCGATGCAGTCGGGGCGGCAGCGCTTCGCCGCCGGGATCGACGTCGGTTCGCAAAGCGTGCGGCTCGTCGTGCTGAGTCAGCGTGCGCGCGCCTATGGCGCGCTGCATCTCGAATATGTGAAGACGGTGCCGCTGGCGGCTGGCGCGATGGCGGGCACCGAGATCGCCGACCGCCAAGCCATCGCGCGCGCCTTGCGCGATGCGTTTGCGGGGCTGCCGCGGCTGTGCGCGACGCATGCGCTGCAATGTTCGATGGCGGTGCCCGCGTCGGCGACGCTCACGACCACGGTGCCGCTCGCACAGCTCGCGGCGCAGAGTCATTGCGTGGAAGAGGACGGCGGGCCCGCGCTTGCCGGACTCGCGCCCGCGGTGATGGGCGAGGCGGAGCGCATCGCCGGCATCGAGCGGCATGCGCTCGCGGTCGACTGGTATGTCGACGACACGCCGGCGCCGGTGCGTTCGGTGACGATCGCGGCGACCGCTCGCCAGCATCTCGAAGCGCGCATCGAATGCGCGGCGACCGCGGGCATTTCGCTGACCGCGATCGACGGCGAGCCGCATGCGGCGTTGCGCGCGCTGCGCTATGCAGCGGATCAGGAACTCGATGCGCACGAGCCGTATGCGGCGCTGTGGATCGGCACGGACGGCGTGTACGGGTGGCGTGTCGTCGACGGCGCGATCAAGGGCGAGATGCATTACCCGGCGCCCGAGCACACCGATCTCGCGGATGCGCTGCGCGACCTCGTTCGCGGGCCGGTGTTCGATTGCGCGCTGGTCGGCGGCGAGATCGATCTGCTCGATGGCGTCGGCTTTTCGATGGCCGATATCGGCGACGTGCTCGGCTGCTCGGTGCTGCCATTCGAATGCGCGCTGCTCGGCAGCCGCATGCGGCCGCTCGACGACGGACTGCTGTACGAGCCGGCCGGCGCGGTCGCGTTCGGGCTCGCGCTGCGCGGGGTGATCGAATGATGCGCGGCCTTTCGTTTGTGTTCCTGCCGTTCTGGCCGGCGGCGCGCCCATCGCTGCCGCCGACGCCGCCGGTCGCGTCGCGTGAGACGCGCTTCGCGAAGCCGTGGCTCGGCGGTTTCAATCTGCTGCCTTACCGGCAACGCAATGCACGGCTGGCGCGGCGGCGCTGTCTGCGCGACTGGGCGGTGGCGGCGTGCGTCGGCGCGGCCGGCGTACTTGCATTTGCCGGCTGGCAGGCAGTCGAAAAGACGCGGCTCGAGGCACGGCGTGCGTTGGCCGAACAGGCGCTCGCGCAACTTGCGGCGCCGCTCGCCGAGCACGCGAAGCTGCGGCGAGCGCAGGACGAGCAGCGCAACGACGCTGCGCGCGCAACGAGCCTGTCGGTGCCGCTCGCGCACCTGCTCGATCTGCTCGAAGTGCTGAGTTTCGAACCCGGCGACGGCGTCGTGCTGCGGCAGTTGCGCCAGCGCGAGTATGAGACGGAGTTGCTCGCGACGTCGCGCAGCCATGTTGCGTCGGCTGAATGGCTCAAACGCGTCGGGGCGGTTCACGGCGTGCAGGGCGCGGAGATGCGCGACCTGCATCGGCCGGCCACGCGCGGCGGCGCGGCGACGGATAAGACGGTAAATAAGGCGGCAAATAAGACGGCGGATACGGCGACGGATAAGACGGCAAGCGGTCCAGTCGAGTTCGACGCGCGTTTGCGCTGGGGGGAGCCGCCGCCGAAAAACACGCTGCTGGCTGGGGCGTCGGCGGCGCACGGGGCGAAGTCCGCAAAATCGGGAGGTGAAAAATGAGCACGACCTTTTTCGAAGCGGGCGGCGTGCCGTACGCCTCGTTCGATCTTTCGCGCTGGATAAGGCGTGTGCGGGTGCCGCTCGATGCGTGGAGCCGGCGTCGCCGCTGGCTGGTCGCGTCGCTGCTTGCGCTGCTCGTGTTTGGCCTCGGCGCGTATGGCTGGATTGCCGCCGATCTTGGCGGTCTGGTCGCGAGCCGAGCGACGCTCGCGCTCAGCACGCAGCGTCTCGCCGATGCGCGGCGCGCGCTCGCGCAATTGCCGTCGTTGCGCCGTCAGGCGGCCGCGCTGCCGGTTGTCTCTCCGGTTGCTGCCTCATGGGGTTCGGCGGACGACGTGCGCGTCGTTTCCGAACTGGCCGCGCAGAACGGCGTGGCGTTGCTCTCCGTGGAACCCGGTGCCGCGAGCGGCGACGGCGCCGAACGCATGCGCCCTTTGCAACTCACGGCGCGCAGCGACTTCGTTCATCTGATGGCGTTCTTTCATGGGCTCGCGCAATTGCCGGTGCTGATCGTTCCCGTCGACGTGACCGTCAAGCAGGACAGCACGGCGCTCGCGGTGAGCGCGACGTTGCGCGTGTTCGAGGCGCTGCGGCCGGCCGTGGCGGCCGACGCGGCTCGGCTGCGCGATGGCGCGAGCGTCGATGCCAGCCTCGATCCGGACGAGACCGATGAAGACGACGAGGAGCTCGTGTTCTTCGATCCGTTTGCGCAGCCGCCGACGTACACCAGCGGCGCACCGGACGATGCCGAACCGTTGCGTCTGGTCGGCCTGCTCAGCGATCGCGGGCACGGGCTCGCACTGCTCGATACGCCGGACGGCGCCACCACGGTCACGGCCGGGCAGCAGCTTGGCACCGAGCGTGTCGCGCGGCTCGACGCGCTCGGCATCACGCTCGCGAACGGCGCGGCGACACGCACGCTCACGTTGACGGAGGCGTCATGACGAATCGGGTGAAGCGATGGGGCATGGTCGTGTCGCGCATCGGGCGCGGCTGGAGCGGCAGTGCCGGTCTTTGCCTCGGCCTCTGCATCAACGCCACGGTGGGTGCAGACCTCGCGCAGGCTTCGATACCGCCATTGTTGCCGCCGCTGCCGGCCTATATGTCGCTCGAAGATACGGATTCGTCAGCGGATTCGGGATACGGAACGGCGCCGTTGCCAAGCGGTGGCGGCGGCGAGGTGCCGAATCCGTTTCGCGACGGTTCGGCACAAAACGCGGCACAAAGCGCGACGCAAAACACCGCGCAAGATGCGGACGCTACCGGAACGGCCGCGCCCTCGGCCGATGCGCCAAACGCATCCCTGAGCGACTCCGCCGACGACACGGCAAGCACCGGCAGCGCCGTCCCGTCGCCGAAACAATCCGCCGCAGCCGCGCGCGACGACACCGCCGGCGGCACGCTCGAAGGCCCACCCGTCCCGCTGCCGCCGCCCGCGCGCCTGAGCGACGCAGCGAACGCTGCCGCCGATGCCGGTCTGCCGGCCGGCGACAAACCGATCTCGCTGAATTTCCAGCACGCGGAACTCGGTGCCGTGCTCAAAGCGTTCGCCGAGTTCACCGGCCTGAACATCGTCGCGAGCGACAAGGTGCGCGGCGCCGTTTCGCTGCGGCTCGACAAGGTGCCATGGCGCACCGCGTTCGACACGTTGCTCGACGTCAACAATCTGTCGATGGAACGGCACGGCAACGTGCTCTGGGTCGCGCCGGCCGCGGAGCTGGCCGCGCGCGAACGGCAGCGCTTCGAAGCGCACGCGCGGGCCGCCGATCTCGAACCGCTCGCGAGCCGCACGTTCCAGTTGCACTACGCGCACGCCGAGGACGTGCGGCGTCTGCTGACCGGCTCCGGCACCCAGCGCGTGCTCTCCAAACGCGGCGCCGTGACCGCCGATCCTCGCACCAACCTGCTGTTCGTGACCGATCTCGCGGGGCGGCTCGAACAGATCGCGGCGCTGATCGCGGCCGTCGACCGGCCGACCCGCCAGGTGCTGATCGAGGCGCGCATCGTGGAGGGCGACCATGGCTTTTCGCGCAATCTCGGCGTGAAGCTCTCGCTCGCGGGCACGAGTGCGGACGGCACGGCAAGAGGCCTCGGCGGCGGCGCGGACGGCACCGTCTTCGATCTGTCCGCCCGGCCGGTCTCGGGCTTCGATGCCGCCACCGCGGGCCTCACGTTGTTCGCGGCCCACGCCACGCGGCTGCTGAATCTCGAACTCTCCGCGCTCGAGGCCGAGGGGCATGGGAAAATCGTCTCGAGCCCGCGGGTCGTCACCGCCGACAGGATGAAGGCGATCGTCGAGCAGGGCACCGAGCTGCCGTATCAGGCCAAGGTCGGGCAGGGCGTGTCGGGCGTGCAGTTCCGCCGGGCCACGCTGAAACTGGAAGTCGAGCCGCAGATCATGCCGGACGGCCGCGTCGTGCTCGATCTCGACGTGGCGAAGGACAGCGTCGGCGAGCAGACCGACGCCGGGCCCGCGATCAACACCAAGCACGTGCAAACGCGCGTCGAGGTCGAGGATGGTGGTACGGTGTCGATAGGCGGAATTTACGCGACCGACGACCGGGACGACGTGGAACGGGTGCCCTTTCTCGGCAAAATACCGGTTCTGGGCGCGCTTTTCCGCAACCGGGCCCACCGTGACTCGCTTAGCGAACTGGCGGTTTTCATCACGCCGAGCGTCGTTCACGAAAATTAGGGCGCGTCAGGCAGGCCACCGCTGCCGTTCACGGGCGGTGCGCAGGCTCGACAAGGCAGCCGCTTTGCCAGTAAGCTGCGGCACGAACTACACCGGATTAGCCAGAGGACACCGTTGCAAGCGCGGGACGCACACGCCAATGTTTTTTTCGTAGGGCTCATGGGGGCAGGGAAAACCACCGTGGGTCGGGCGGTTGCGCGCCGTCTCGAGCGCCCGTTCTTCGATTCCGACCATGAAATCGAGGCTCGCACGGGCGCGCGCATTCCGACGATCTTCGAGCTGGAAGGCGAGGCGGGCTTTCGCGACCGCGAAGCGGGCGTGATCTCCGATCTCACCGGGCGCGACAATATCGTGCTCGCGACCGGCGGCGGCGCGGTGCTGCGGCCGGAAAACCGCGAAGCGCTGAAAAGCCGCGGCCTCGTGATCTACCTGCGCGCCAATCCGCACGACCTGTGGCTACGCACGCGGCGCGACAAGAATCGTCCGCTGCTGCAAACGGAAGACCCCAAGGCGCGCCTCGAAGCGCTCTATGAAGTGCGCGATCCGCTCTACCGCGAGTGCGCGCATTTCGTGATTGAAACCGGCCGGCCCTCGGTCAACGGACTCGTCAACATGGTTCTGATGCAGCTCGAGATGGCCGGTGTCGCCAAACATCCTGCGTCATAATGGACCGTATGATTACCGTCAACGTCGAACTGGGCGAGCGTGCCTACCCCATCCATATCGGTGCCGACCTGATCGGACAGACCGCGCTGTTCGCGCCGCACATCGGCGGCAGTTCGGTCACGATCGTCACCAATACCACCGTCGATCCGCTCTATGGCGACAAGCTGCGCGCGGCGCTCGCGCCGCTCGGCAAGCAGGTGTCCACGGTCGTTTTGCCGGACGGCGAAGCGTACAAGAATCTCGAAACGCTGAACCTGATCTTTGACGCGCTGCTCGGCTCGCGCGCCGACCGCAAGACCACGCTGATCGCCCTCGGTGGCGGCGTGATCGGCGACATGACCGGGTTTGCCGCGGCCTGCTACATGCGCGGCGTGCCGTTCATCCAGGTGCCGACCACGTTGCTGTCGCAGGTGGATTCGTCGGTAGGCGGCAAGACCGGCATCAACCATCCGCTCGGCAAGAACATGATCGGCGCGTTCTACCAGCCGCAGGCCGTGATCGCCGACATCGGCGCATTGCGAACCCTGCCCGCGCGCGAACTGGCGGCGGGCATCGCCGAGGTCATCAAGACCGGTGCGATTGCCGACGCCGGTTTCTTCGGCTGGATCGAAGCCAATATCGAAGCGTTGAACCGCTGCGAACCCGAGGCGCTGGCCGAGGCGGTCAAGCGCTCGTGCGAGATCAAGGCGTCGGTGGTTGCGCAGGACGAGCGCGAAGGCGGATTGCGCGCGATCCTCAACTTCGGCCATACGTTCGGCCATGCGATCGAAGCCGGGCTCGGCTACGGCGAGTGGCTGCACGGCGAGGCGGTTGGCTGCGGGATGGTGATGGCGGCCGATCTGTCGGTGCGTCTCGGCCATCTCGACGAAGCGTCGCGCAAGCGTCTCGTCGACGTAATCGTCGGCGCGCATTTGCCCACTCGCGCGCCCTCGCTCGGCGCCAACCGCTATGTCGAACTGATGCAGGTCGACAAGAAAGCGGAGGGCGGCGCGATCAAATTCATTTTGCTGAAGCGTTTCGGTGAGACGCTGATCACCCGGGCGCCCGACGCCGAGGTGCAGGCGACGCTGGCCGCCGCCGTCTAAACACGCCGCGGCATGGCTGCCACGCGTCGCGCATCGGAGTCAGGAGAGGCCGCCCATGTTTCGGAGAACCCGGTGACCGACAGGCGCAGCGACGACCTCAAGCATGAACCGGCGGCGCGTGCCGCTGCCGCTGCGAACACAGCGAGTACCGCAACCATCGGCGCGCATGCGACCGCTGTCACCGCACCGACCCAGCAGGCACTCGAAGCGCATCTCGCGCCGTATGCGGCGCACTCGGCCGAGTCGCGCGGGCGCCGCTATCCTGAGGCCGCGCCGAGCGCGCGCACCGAGTTTCAGCGCGACCGCGATCGCATCGTTCACTCGACCGCATTCCGCCGGCTCGAATACAAGACCCAGGTGTTCGTCAATCACGAGGGCGACCTGTTTCGCACGCGCCTCACGCATAGCCTCGAAGTCGCGCAGATCGCGCGTTCGGTTGCGCGTAATCTGCGTGTCAACGAAGACCTCGTCGAAGCGATTTCGCTGGCGCACGATCTCGGCCATACGCCGTTCGGCCATGCGGGCCAGGATGCGCTGAACGAATGCATGCGCGAGCACGGCGGCTTCGAGCACAACCTGCAGAGCCTCGCGGTCGTCGACGAACTGGAAGAGCACTACGGCGCGTTCAATGGCCTGAACCTCTGCTTCGAGACGCGCGAGGGCATTCTCAAGCATTGCTCGCGTGAAAATGCGCGGCGTCTGGGGGCGCTCGGCGAGCGCTTTCTCGAAGGACGGCAGCCGTCGCTCGAAGCGCAGATCGCCAACGTCGCCGACGAAATCGCGTACAACAACCACGACGTCGACGACGGCTTGCGCTCGGGCCTGCTCACGATCGAGCAGCTTGCCGAAGTGGAGCTATGGCAGACGCACTACGCGGCGGCGCGCGGCGATTTTCCGCACATCGAGGGGCGCCGGCTGATTCACGAGACGGTGCGGCGCATCATCAATACGCTGATCGTCGATCTGATCGAGACGACCCGCTCGAATCTCGCGCGTTACGCGCCGGCGTCGCTAGACGACGTGCGCGGCTCGCCGCCACTCGTCGCGCACAGCGAGGCGGTCGCCGCGCAAGCCGCTGTGCTGAAGCGTTTTCTGTTCAGAAACCTGTACCGTCACTACCGCGTGATGCGCATGGCCAACAAGGCGCGTCGCGTCGTCGTCGGCCTGTTCGACGCATTCACCGACGATCCGCGGCTTTTGCCGCCGGCTTACCAGTCGGCCGATGCGGCACTGCAACCACGTCTGATCTCGCATTACATCGCGGGCATGACGGATCGCTACGCGGTGAAGGAGTATCAGCGGCTGTTCGTGATCGACGATAGCTACTAGGCAGGCTCGCCCGGCTTGCCATTGGTTCATCCCCCGCACGGCTCCGGGCGCGCCTGCCTCACTGCATTGCGCGCGCGCGTCCCCTCAACGCAGGCGCGACGCGAACAAGGCGCCGGCAAGCAGCGCGAGTCCGCCGACGATCGCAATCGTCTGCCACGGGTTTTCACGCACGTAGGTGTCGGCATCCGCCATGGCGACTCCGGCGCGTTGGCGCATCGAGTCGCGCGTGTCGTTCAGGCGCGTGCGCGCCTCGTCGAGCCGTTTGTTGAGCTTGCCGCGCAAGGCCACGGCATCGGCATGCGTGCCGTCCGCGAGCGTCGATTCGAGTTCCGACAGCAGCGTGCGCAATTCGTCCGCGATGTCTTCGGCCGCATGCCGGCTATGGCGGGCGATGCGCCGCGCGCGGCGGCTCGCGCTGGTCCAGGATTCGCCGAGGGCGTCTCTGGTATTCGGAAGTGCTGTCATGGTCGCTCCGTCGATGAGTGGAAAGTGTCCCGCGCGCAGTCGCGCACAGCATGACTGTTGCCATGCGGGAAACGCCACCGGAACGCAACTTCAGTGCCAAACCGCGGAGCACCTTCGGCGCATGGCGGTCGGGAGCCCGGACCGCGGCGAAGGCGGGCTTATCGTCAGCAGATATTGCACGCGCTCGCGCGCACTCACGTCAAATTTACAAATGCGCGAGGCGCACCGCAGCGCGCGGCGCTCGCCGCATGAAAGCGCCGCCATCGGATCGATGACGGCGTTACCCATGCCCCGAAAATTCGACTACCCTAACTGAACGACCCCTAATATTCCGAAGCGTTAGAAACGGTAACCGATGTTGACGTAAGTGACGATCGGGTTCAGTTTGATCTTGGTTTGCGATTGCACTGTCAGCGTGCCGACCGGCGTAGCCGCTGCCGAGCTCAGCTTGGCGGTCGTGCTGAGCGGCAGGTACGAGATCGACATGCCGGCGAACCAGTGCTGATTGAACGCGTACGTGAAGCCCGCATTAAACACAGGTTCCCACGAACTATCCGTGGAGACGCTGGTCGGACCATGCAGAACGTTCGCTTCGAATGCGCTGTTGGTGATCTGCTCGCCCGTGAACCAGATACGGCTTACGCCGACACCGAGATACGGCCGGAACGAAGTTGTCGGCGCATTGAAGTAGTACTTGAACAGCAGCGTCGGGCTCCACTGTTTCGCCTGCCCGATCTTGCCGAACGGTTCGAGGCTGCCCGTGCCGTACAGGTCGAAAGTAGGCGGAACACCCAGAACGAATTCGGTGGCGATGTGATCGGTAATGAAGTAGCCGGCGGTGAAACCGATGGTGTCGGCCGAACTGAGCGAGGCGCCGGTGTTCGGCTGGGTGATGTTGGTTGGGCTGCCGCCGATGCTGGTCACTGTGAGCGGGTCGCTGCTCGACTGAGGCGCAAGGTGGAACCAGCCTGTCGTGACGTAAATGCTTCCGGCCGATTGCGCGTGCGCTGCCGTGCTCATGCAGGCTAGCACTGCCATCCCCGTTACGGCCTGTTTTAATTTCATATGTGCTCCTCCATAAAAGGCCTGCTCATTATGACGAGAACGTTTGAAACAAACCATACGCGGCGGTTAGAGCTTTCTCCCTAAGCGCCGCGTGGTTTCTGGCTTGGCCGCGTGGCGCCGAACCTCGCGCGCATGTGGCTCTTCGGACCTTCGGGTATATACCAACGCGACTATTGGATACTCCAGCATGGCACGGCTTGCACGTCTTTATGTCCCCGACCAGCCGCAACACGTCATCCTTCGCGGGCTCGACCAGCAGCCCGCTTTCGTCGACGACCAGGACTACGAGCTTTTCATCGACTGCCTGAAGGCGGCTTCGCGGGACCATCACCTCTCGATTCACGCATACGCATTGATGCCGGGCGCCGTGCAACTGCTCGTCACGCCGACCGAGGAGTCGAGCCTGCCCAAGGCGATGCAGGCCGTCGGCCGGCGCTACGTCGCGCATTTCAACCGCCGTTATGCGCGCCGCGGTACCTTGTGGGAAGGCCGTTACCGGGCCACGGTAATCGAAGGCGAGCGTTATTTCCTGCTCGCGAGCCGCGTCGTCGAGATGTGTCCGGTACGCGCGCAACTGGCCACGGCGCCTGAGGATTATCGCTGGTCGAGCTACCGGCATCACATCGGGCTGACCCTCGACAGCCTCATCACCGATCATCCGCTCTACTGGTCGCTCGGCAATACGCCGTTCGAGCGGCAGCGCGCGTACCGCGAACTGTGCGAGCAGCCGCTCGACGAGCGCGAAGCCAGCCAGCTCCAGCAGGCCACGCTGAAAGGCTGGGTGCTCGGCAGCGACACGTACCGCGAGTGGGCGGCGCGCGCCGCGAACCGGCGCGTTTCGCCGCTGCCGCGCGGGCGGCCGCGCAAGGTGCGCGAGACGCCGCATACGCAGTGAGGCGACGCTGGTGCAGCGTAGGGCGCTCCTCATAGCGCCGCCCTGAATCGAAAGAAAGCGTTTTGCATCAAAGGGCTGCATGAAAACGGCATTGCGCATGCCGTTTTCTTTTGCCCTGTTTTGATATGGAACCAATAAAAAATATCTGCGATGCACCAATTCGATAATTGGGGATCAATCATCATGTTTTATTTGCTATTCCATTGATTCGTCGCGTATATTCCGAATTCCGACGCTTTTTGATACGCATGGTCCGTCCGCGGGAAGAGCGTCGTCGTGGCTGCGATCCGCACTGCGGCAAAAGAAAAACGGTTTAACGGCCTGTCCGGCCCCTCACAGACGGTGTCCCCATGAACGACCACCAGCAACACCCGGTTCCCGCCGCCCAAGGTCTGTACGACCCGCAGAACGAGCATGACGCCTGCGGCGTCGGCTTCGTCGCCCACATCAAGGGCCAGAAGAGCCACGAGATCATCGAGCAGGGTCTGAAGATTCTCGAAAACCTCGACCACCGGGGCGCCGTCGGCGCCGATCCGCTGATGGGCGACGGCGCGGGCATCCTGATCCAGATTCCGGACGGCTTCTATCGCGAAGAGATGGCCAAGCAGGGCGTGACGCTGCCGCCGGCTGGCGAATACGGCGTCGGCATGATCTTCCTGCCGAAGGAACACGCCTCGCGCATCGCCTGCGAACAGGAACTGGAGCGCACGGTGAAGGCCGAAGGCCAGGTCGTGCTCGGCTGGCGCGACGTGCCGGTCGACCACACCATGCCGATCTCTCCGACCGTCAAGGCGAGCGAACCGCTGATCCGCCAGATCTTCATCGGCCGCGGCAAGGACATCATGGTGACCGACGCGCTCGAGCGGAAGCTGTACATCATCCGCAAGACCGCGAGCCACCGCATCCAGGCGCTCAAGCTCAAGCACGGCAAGGAATACTTCGTGCCGTCGTGCTCGGCGCGCACGGTCGTCTACAAGGGGCTGCTGCTGGCGGGCCAGGTCGGCGTGTACTACCGCGATCTGCAGGACGAGCGCACCGTCTCGGCGCTCGCGCTCGTGCACCAGCGCTTCTCCACCAACACGTTCCCGGCATGGGAACTGGCTCACCCGTACCGCATGATCGCCCACAACGGCGAAATCAACACGGTGAAGGGCAACGTCAACTGGCTGAACGCGCGCACCGGCGCGATCGCCTCGCACGTGCTCGGCGACGATCTGCCGAAGCTGTGGCCGCTCATCTATCCGGGCCAATCGGATACGGCATCGTTCGACAACTGCCTCGAACTGCTCGTGATGGCCGGCTACCCGCTCGTCCACGCCATGATGATGATGATCCCGGAAGCCTGGGAGCAGCACACGCTGATGGACGAGAACCGCAAGGCGTTCTACGAATACCACGCCGCGATGATGGAGCCGTGGGACGGCCCCGCCGCGATCGCGTTCACCGACGGCCGCCAGATCGGCGCAACGCTCGACCGTAACGGTCTGCGTCCGGCGCGCTACATCGTTACCGACGACGACCTCGTCATCATGGCGTCGGAAGCGGGCACGCTGCCGATTCCCGAATCGAAGATCGTCAAGAAGTGGCGTCTGCAGCCGGGCAAGATGTTCCTGATCGACATGGAGCACGGCCGCATCATCGACGACAAGGAACTGAAGGACAACCTCGCGAACGCCAAGCCGTACAAGAGCTGGATCGACGCCGTGCGCATCAAGCTCGACGAGATCGAGCCGAAGGCCGAAGACGTCGTGACGGAGCGCCGCGAAGCCGCTGCATTGCTCGATCGCCAGCAGGCGTTCGGCTACACCCAGGAAGACCTCAAGTTCCTGATGGCGCCGATGGCGCAAGCGGGCGAGGAAGCGGTCGGCTCGATGGGCAACGACTCGCCGCTCGCGGTCATGTCCAACAAGAACAAGACGCTCTACCACTACTTCAAGCAGCTGTTCGCGCAGGTCACGAATCCGCCTATCGACCCGATCCGCGAAAACATGGTGATGTCGCTCGTGTCGTTCATCGGCCCGAAGCCGAACCTGCTCGACACGAACAACATCAACCCACCGATGCGCCTCGAAGTGTCGCAGCCGGTGCTCGACTTCAAGGACATCGCGAAGATCCGCGCGATCGATCAGTACACCGGCGGCAAGTTCAGCTCGTACGAACTGAACATCTGCTATCCGGTCGCCTGGGGCAAGGAAGGCATCGAGGCGCGCCTCGCGTCGCTGTGCGCGGAAGCCGTCGATGCGGTCAAGTCCGGCTACAACATGCTGATCGTCTCGGACCGCAAGACCGACCGCGACAACGTCGCGATTCCGGCGCTGCTCGCGACTGCCGCTATCCACACGCACCTCGTGCAGCAGGGTCTGCGCACGAGCACGGGCCTCGTCGTCGAAACCGGTTCGGCGCGTGAAACGCACCACTTCGCGCTGCTCGCGGGCTATGGCGCGGAAGCCGTGCACCCGTACCTCGCGATGGAAACGCTCAGCCAGCTCGCGGCCGGCCTGAAGGGCGACCTGTCGGCGGAGAAGGCGGTCTACAACTTCACGAAGGCGGTCGGCAAGGGCCTGCAGAAGGTCATGTCGAAGATGGGCATTTCGACCTACATGTCGTACACCGGCGCGCAGATTTTCGAAGCGGTCGGCCTCGCTGAAGACCTCGTGTCGAAGTACTTCTACGGTACGTCGTCGAAGGTGGGCGGCATTGGACTCTTCGACGTCGCCGAAGAAGCGATCCGTCTGCACCGCGACGCGTTCGGCGACAACCCGGTCCTCGCGAACATGCTCGACGCGGGCGGCGAGTACGCCTACCGCGTGCGCGGCGAAGAACACATGTGGACGCCCGATGCGATCGCCAAGCTGCAGCACTCGGCACGCAGCAACTCGTACCAGACGTACAAGGAATACGCGCATCTGATCAACGATCAGACCAAACGCCACATGACCTTCCGCGGCCTGTTCGAGTTCAAGTTCGATCCGACCAGGGCGATTCCGCTCGACGAAGTCGAACCGGCGAAGGAAATCGTCAAGCGTTTCGCGACCGGCGCGATGTCGATGGGCTCGATCAGCACCGAAGCGCACGCCACGCTCGCCGTCGCGATGAACCGCATCGGCGGCAAGTCGAACACCGGCGAAGGCGGCGAGGATGCGAACCGTTATCGCAACGAACTGCGCGGCATTCCGATCAAGAATGGCGACACGATGAAGTCGATCATCGGCGATGAAGTGGTCACCGACATTCCGCTCAAGGAAGGTGATTCGCTGCGCTCGCGCATCAAGCAGGTCGCGTCGGGCCGCTTCGGCGTGACGGCGGAATACCTCGCGTCGGCCGACCAGATCCAGATCAAGATGGCGCAGGGCGCGAAGCCGGGCGAAGGCGGTCAGCTGCCGGGCCACAAGGTGTCCGAGTACATCGGCAAGCTGCGCTGTTCGGTGCCGGGCGTCGGCCTGATTTCGCCGCCGCCGCACCACGACATCTACTCGATCGAAGACCTGGCGCAGCTGATCCACGATCTGAAGAACGTCAACGCGTCGTCGAGCATCTCGGTGAAGCTGGTGTCGGAGTCGGGCGTCGGTACGGTTGCAGCGGGTGTCGCGAAGGCGAAGGCCGATCACGTCGTGATCGCCGGTCATGACGGCGGCACGGGTGCGTCGCCGCTGTCGTCGGTCAAGCATGCCGGCACGCCGTGGGAACTGGGTCTCGCCGAAACGCAGCAAACGTTGGTGCTGAACCAGCTGCGCGGCCGTATTCGCGTGCAGGCCGACGGTCAGATGAAGACGGGCCGCGACATCGTGATCGGCGCGCTGCTCGGCGCGGACGAATTCGGCTTCGCGACGGCGCCGCTCGTCGTCGAAGGCTGCATCATGATGCGCAAGTGCCACCTGAACACCTGCCCGGTCGGCGTCGCGACGCAAGATCCGGTGCTGCGTGCGAAGTTCCAGGGCCAGCCCGAGCACGTCGTGAACTTCTTCTTCTTCGTCGCCGAGGAAGCGCGCGAAATCATGGCGCAACTCGGCATCCGCAAGTTCGACGACCTGATCGGCCACGCGGAACTGCTCGACATGAAGAAGGGCATCGAGCACTGGAAGGCGAAGGGTCTCGACTTCTCGCGCGTGTTCTATCAGCCGCAAGTGCCGGCGGAAGTCGCGCGCAAGCACGTCGACGTGCAGGACCACGGCCTCGACCGTGCGCTCGACCATACGCTGATCGAGAAGGCGAAGGCGGCGATCGAGAAGGGCGAGCACGTCTCGTTCATCCAGCCGGTGCGCAACGTGAACCGCACGGTCGGCGCGATGCTGTCCGGCACGATCGCGAAGAAGTACGGCCACGAAGGCCTGCCCGACGACTCGATCCACATCCAGTTGAAGGGCACGGCGGGCCAGAGCTTCGGCGCGTTCCTCGCGAAGGGCGTCACGCTCGACCTCGTCGGCGACGGCAACGACTACGTGGGCAAGGGCCTGTCGGGCGGCCGCATCATCATCCGTCCGACCAACGATTTCCGCGGCAAGTCGGAAGAGAACATCATCTGCGGCAATACGGTGATGTACGGCGCGATCGACGGCGAAGCGTTCTTCCGCGGCGTCGCGGGCGAGCGTTTCTGCGTGCGTAACTCGGGCGCGACGGCGGTCGTCGAAGGCACGGGCGATCACGGTTGCGAATACATGACGGGCGGCACCGTGGTCGTGCTCGGCGAGACGGGCCGCAACTTCGCGGCCGGCATGTCGGGCGGCATTGCCTACGTGTTCGATCCGGACGGCACGTTCGCGGGCAAGTGCAACAAGTCGATGGTCGCGCTCGACCCGGTGCTGCAACAGGCCGAACAGGAGCGCACGGTCGACCAGGGCGTGTGGCATCGCGGCACGACCGACGAAGTGCTGCTGCGCGGTCTCATCGAACGTCACTTTCAGTTCACGGGCTCGCCGCGTGCGAAGGCGCTGCTCGAGAACTGGGACGCTTCGCGCCGTCAGTTCGTGAAGGTGTTCCCGACCGAATACAAGCGCGCGCTCGGCGAACTCGCCGCGAAGAAGGCGAACAAGGAAGTGCTCGCCGCCTAAATCTCCGCACAAAGCTCCGCAAAAAATCATTTAGCCGTACCCGCCGCGTCTCGAAGGTTCGACGCGCGGCGGGTCCAGATCACCCTACATACAGATTAGAGAAGAGAACCACATGGGCAAGGCAACCGGTTTTCTCGAGTTCGAACGTCGCCACGAGACGTACGAGGCTCCGCTCACGCGTGTGAAGCACTACAAGGAATTCGTCGCGGCACTGAGCGACGACGAAGCGAAGATTCAAGGCGCACGTTGCATGGACTGCGGCATTCCGTTCTGCAACAACGGCTGCCCGGTCAACAACATCATTCCGGACTTCAACGACCTCGTGTTCCACCAGGACTGGAAGAACGCGATCGAAGTGCTGCATTCGACCAACAACTTCCCCGAGTTCACGGGCCGCATCTGCCCGGCGCCGTGCGAAGCGGCGTGTACGCTCGGCATCAACAACGACCCGGTCGGCATCAAGTCGATCGAGCACGCGATCATCGACAAGGCCTGGGCCGAAGGCTGGGTCGCGCCGCAACTGCCGAAGCACAAGACCGGCAAGAAGGTCGCCGTGGTCGGTTCGGGCCCCGCGGGTCTCGCGGCCGCGCAGCAACTCGCGCGCGCCGGTCATGACGTGACCGTGTTCGAGAAGAACGACCGCATCGGCGGCCTGCTGCGTTACGGCATCCCCGACTTCAAGCTCGAGAAGTGGCAGATCGACCGCCGCATGCGCCAGATGGAAGCCGAAGGCGTGACGTTCCGCACCAACGTGCTCATCGGCCGCGCCGATTCGCTGCCGGCTTACATCGGCAACACCGCGAAGGAAACCATCACGCCGGCCGAGCTGAACGAGCAGTTCGACGCGGTGGTGATCGCCGGCGGTTCGGAAACGCCGCGTGATCTGCCGGTGCCAGGCCGCGAGCTCGAAGGCATCCACTATGCGATGGAGTTCCTGCCGCAGCAGAACAAGGTCAATGCCGGCGACAAGGTGCCGAACCAGCTGCTCGCGAAGGGCAAGCACGTCGTCGTGATCGGCGGCGGCGATACGGGTTCGGACTGCGTCGGCACGTCGAACCGTCATGGCGCGAAGAGCGTCACGCAGTTCGAACTGCTGCCGCAGCCGCCCGAAGAAGAGAACAAGCCGCTCGTGTGGCCGTACTGGCCGATCAAGCTGCGCACGTCGTCGTCGCACGACGAGGGCTGCGAGCGCGACTGGTCGGTCGCGACCAAGCGCCTCGAAGGCAAGAACGGCAAGGTCGAGAAGCTGATCGCCGCGCGCGTCGAATGGAAGGACGGCAAGATGGTCGAAGTGCCGAACTCCGAATTCGAAATGAAGGCCGACCTCGTGCTGCTCGCGATGGGCTTCACGCAGCCGGTTTCGCCGGTGCTCGAAGCATTCGGTGTCGACAAGGATGCGCGCGGCAACGTGCGTGCCTCGACCGAAGGCGACAAGGCGTACTACACGTCGGTGGACAAGGTGTTCACCGCGGGCGACATGCGCCGCGGCCAGTCGCTCGTGGTGTGGGCGATCCGCGAAGGCCGTCAGTGCGCACGTTCGGTCGATGCGTTCCTGATGGGGCATTCGGAACTGCCGCGCTAAGGCGTCTCTGGTCAGTGTCTCCGGCACGGCTTGCGCGCTCGATGTCCGATGCGCGCGAGCCGGCCACGATTTGCAGGAAGACGTGGAGACGACAATGTGCCGGTTCACAGGCACAGGTAGCGGTAAAGCGAAGCAGTGAATAAAAGAAAACCGGGCTCGCCTGAAAGGGCGAGTCCGGTTTTTTTATGGCGCGCTGCGTTTGCTGGCCCGGCTTCTCGCGCCGCTACTTGCGATAGCGCGCCAAGGTCAGCCCATCGAGATCGATTTCCGGCTTGCGCTGCGTGATCAGGTCCGCGACCACGCGCCCCGAGCCCATCGACATCGCCCAGCCCGTCGAGCCGTGCCCGAGGTTCAGCCACAGATTCTCCACGCGGCACGGACCGAGCAGCGGCGCGCCGTCGGGTGTCATCGGCCGGCGGCCTACCCAGAAATGCGCCGAGGTCGGCTTGGCCGCATGCGGAAACCAGTCGCGCAGCACCTTGAGCAGCGTCTGCAAGGCCTGTTCGCGCAGTGTCGTCTGATGATTGCCGAGTTCCGCCGTGCCCGCCACGCGCAGGTTGTTGCCGAAGCGCGTGATCGCCGTTTTCAGCGATTCGTCCATGAGCGCCGCGTGCGGCGCCTTTTCTTCGTCGATGACGGGCAACGTCGCCGAATACCCCTTCACCGGATAAAGCGGCACCTTCACGCCGAGCGGCGCCAGCAGCGCCGGGCTATCGACGCCGAGCGCGACGACCACGTGGTCGGCCCGCAGCGTCTCGATGCCGCGCTCGCTCTGAATTTGCACGCCGCGTACCGCACGGCCTTGCACGTCGAGCGAGTCCACGCGCGTATCGAAGCGGAAGCGCACGCCGTTGCGCTCGCAGATCGCGCGCAACTCGCGGGTGAAGCGCGCGCAATCGCCGGCCTCGTCGTCGGGCAGATAAAGGCCCGCGTGCGGCGCCTGCTGCGCCCAGCGCAAGCCGGGCTCGATCTCGACGCACTGCGCCGCGCTGACTTCCCGATGCGCGATGCCCGCGTCGCGCAGCACCGCGAGCGCCGGCTGGGCCAGCTCGACGTCGAAGTCGCTGCGAAACAGTTGCAGATAGCCCTGGCTGCGGCCGTAGTCGAACGGATGACGGCCGCGGAATTCGTGCAGACACGTGCGGCTGTAATACGCGACGCGCTGCATGCGCTGCTTGTTCACGCGAAAGCGTTCGAGGTCGCATTCGCGCAGCCAGCGCGCGATCCAGCGCCATTGGGCCGGATCGAACGTCGGCCGGAAGATCAGGGGCGAAGCGGGCTTGAACAGATATTTGAGAATCTTCGCCGGCATGCCGGGCGCGGCCCACGGCGTCACGTAGCCCGGTGCGATCACGCCGGCGTTGCCGAAGCTCGTGGAGAGCGCGACGTCGGGTTCGCGCTCGATCACCGTGACTTCGCAGCCTTGCTGGCACAGGTAAAAAGCCGTGGCGACACCGATCACGCCGCCGCCGAGAACAATCGTTTTCATGAGTATGTGCGGCGAATTCAGGCGGCGGAGCGGCTCGCGCCGAGTACCTTGCCTTTCGTTTCCGGCAGGCACAGCGCGGCGACGATCACGAGCAGATAGCCGGAGCCCGCGACGATGCCCATCGCCTTCACGAGCGTCATGCCCTGCGCGAGCGTGCCGACGAGGATCGGAAAGAACGAGCCGACGCCGCGCCCAAGGTTGTAGCAGAAGCCTTGTCCCGAGCCGCGTATCTCGTTCGGATACAGCTCGGACAGATACGCGCCCACACCCGCGAAAATGCCCTGCACGACGATGCCGAGCGGGAAGCCGAGCGCGAGCATCATCGTGTCGGTGACCGGCAGCATCGTGTAGACCATGCCGAGCACGAACGAGCCGATCGCGAACAGCACGAACGACGCGCGCCGGCCGATCCGGTCGCACAGAATCGCGCCGACGATATAGCCGGCGAACGAGCCGACGATCAGCACGATCAGATAGCCGCTCGTGTTGAACACCGACAGATGGCGCACGGTCTTCAGGTACGTGGGCAGCCACGTCGTGATCGCGTAGTAGCCGCCGAGCATGCCGGTGCACAGTGCGCTGCCGAGCAGCGTCGTCTTCAGATGCGCGGCCGAGAAGATCTGCATGAAGTGCGAGGTGTTGAAGCCGCTTTCGCGCGCGCGGCGCGTCTCCAGAAAGATGTCCGGGTCGCTCACGTTGCGGCGGATGTAGATGATCCACGCGGCGGGCAGCAGGCCGATCCAGAAGCAGGCGCGCCACGCGTACTCTTCAGGCAGCAGCGCGAACGCGGCCCAGTAGACGATCGCCGCGGCTGCCCAGCCGAACGACCAGCTGCTCTGCACGGTGCCGACCGCCTTCGCGCGATGCTGCGGAGAACGGATCGTCTCGGCCATCATGATCGTCACGACCGACCACTCGCCGCCGAAGCCGATGCCTTGCAGCGTGCGCGTGGCGAGCAGCTGCCAGAACGACTGCGTAAAGCCCGACAGGAAGGTGAAGATCGCGAAGGTGGCGATCGTCCATTGCAGCACGCGGATGCGGCCGTGGCGATCGGCTAGAATGCCGGCGAGCCAGCCGCCGAGCGCCGACGAGATCAGCGAACTGGTGGCGATCATCCCCGCTTCGCTTTTGCTCAGACCCCATGTTGCGATCAGCGTCGGGATCAGAAACGAGTAGATCATGAAGTCGAACGCGTCGATCGCGTAACCGCCGAAGCCGGCATAAAGCGTGCGGCGCTCGCGCGGGGACAACTCGGTGAACCATTGGAGAGAAGCCATGTTTTGTTGTGGTCTCCAGGTTTCTTTTGCCTGCGGGGGCTGAACGATAGGTTTTCTGTATTTTACGGGGATGCGGCGTCGTGCGGTCGGATGTGGCAAAAATGGCATCGAGCGGTAACGATCGCGTAATCACCGATAAGACACGCAAGCTGGCGGAAATCGGTTTCAGAACGGCGCGTCGCCTCTGCCCGGTCCCGCACACGCTGCCGTACGCGCTTCGCGAAAGGCTGTGTTGATCTCGCCCTTTTCCTTACCGCCTACTACGGTGTAACGCAAAAGTTATTGACGAACGTTAAACTGCGTCTGCAGCCCGGCTGCACGCCCCCTTCCTTACCGTCACCCCTGATGCCCGTTTTCGCGAAAAACCGTTCGCCGTTCCGCCTTGTTGCCAGCACGACCGTGCAGGCAGGCCATGACGCGTCGGGCGAAACGTCGGTAGCGCGGCGGCGTTTCCTCAGGGGTTCGGCCGGCGCGCTGCTGGCCGCCGGGTTCGGCAGCACGCTGCTGTCGGCGTGCGGCGGCAGCCTCGACCCCAATCAGGTGGAGACGCCGCGCCTCGCATCGGTCACCAATTTCCGCGATCTCGCGGGCGTGGGCAGCGGCTATCCGACCGTCGACGGCAAGCAGATGCGCCGCGGCGCGTTCTATCGCTCGAATGCGTTGACCTTGAGCAGCGCCGACGAAGCGACGATCGACAAGGTCGGCATCGCAGCGATCTACGACCTGCGTACGCCCGCCGAAATCGCGCGCAATCCCGACAGCCTGCCGGCCGGCGCGTTCGCGCGCCGGCTCAATGTGCTCGGCACGAACGACTTCATTGCGCCCACCTTCGATACGTCCGCGGACGCCGTCGCGTTCATGGAGGCGCAGGCGCGTGCCTACGTGACGGGCGACGCGCAGCGGGCCGCGTACGGCACGTTGCTCGCCGCGCTCGCCGACGGCGCGGGCGCGCAGCTGTTTCATTCGAATGCGGGGAAAGATCGCGCGGGCTGGGTCGCGGCGCTGCTGCTCAGCATCGCCAACGTGCCGCTCGACGTCATCATGCAGGACTATCTGCTCAGCAACACCTATCTCGCGCAATCGATCGCCGCGCAAACGGCCACGCTGCGCGTGCAGGACGGCGCCGCCGTCGCCACGGTCGAAGCACCGTTGCTCGACGTCGAGGAAGGCTATCTGCAAGCGGGTTTCGAGCAGGTGCAGGCGAGCTACGGCACGATGACTGGCTATCTGACGCAAGGGCTCGGTCTTTCCGCTGCGACGATCGACGCGTTGCGTAATCGGCTTGTGCACTGAGGTAACCGGCTCGCACTGAGCGACGTGTGCACTAAGCGGCTCGTGGACTGAGCCGCACGGCGATCGGCCGTGAAGCCGCGCGGCAGGAGCAGCGCGGGCAAGGGCGGCACCAAAAAGAACCGGACAAAAAGGCCGGGCAAAAAAAATCCGCCCCAAGGGCATGGGCGGATGGAGAAGGGCGGCATTGAGGTTGCCAAGGCCGACTATAAAGCCGTAGCCAGTGCCGAAGGCGATCCGGTAAGGGCGTGTAAGCGCATGGCGCCGTGTGCGTGAGCATGTGCATGAGCGGGCGGCGTCCGTTCGAGCGCGCCTCGCCCATGTGCCGGCGCCGCGCCGCTCGGGTTGGCTGCGCCGCCGCTTGCCGCGTCATCCTTACGTTACTGTCGCATTCACCGGCAATTCGATCCGCACTTCGAGTCCACCCTGCGCATGATTGCGCACCTGGCAGCGTCCGCCGCGATCGTGCGCGAGCCGCGCGACGATCGCGAGGCCGAGGCCGCAATGACCTTCGCCGCCGCGCGCGGCGTCGAGCCGCACGAACGGTTTCATCGCGGCGGCGATGCGGTCGTCGGGAATGCCGGGGCCATGATCGCGCACGCGGATCGTCCAGCGCCCGTCGTTGCGCGCGGTCGCGATCTCGACCGGCGGCATGCCGTGTTCGAGCGCATTGTCGACGAGGTTCGTGACGAGCCGGTCGAGCAGCGTGCGCGGCAGCGTGAACGACGCTCCGGCGCGCAGATCGAGCGCGAAGAGCGGCGCTTCGGCGGTGTCGGCGGCTTCGGCCATTTCCGCGCTGCCGGCGTTTTCACCGGCGGAAAACTGCTCGCGCAGGAACTCGTCCACTTCGACAGGCGGCCCGGCGTCGGCCGACTGGCCCGCGAATTCGAGGAACTGCTGGACGATGTTGGTCAGCGAATCGACGTCGCGAATCAGGCCGGCGCGCTCGCTTTCCTCGACCAGCACGCTCGCGCGCAGCTTCAGGCGCGTGAGCGGCGCCTTCAGATCGTGCGCGACGCCGGCCAGCATGACGGCTTGGTCGTCGCCGGCTTCGTTCAGGCGCCGCATCATGTCGTTGAACGAGCCGATCAGATCGCGCAGCTCGCGAGGGCCCTGCACGGGCACGGGCTCGGGCCGCACGCCCGAGCCGAACTCGCGGGCCGCGTCGGCGACGCGCGAGAGCGGCCGTTGCATCTGCCAGACCGCGAATAGCGAGAGGATCAGCGCGGCAAGCAGCATCGAGACCGCCTCGACCAGAAAGCGCGGCGGCGGCGGCACGTCGACCGGCACGACGACCCAGTTCGATTTGCCCGGAAACAGCACCCAGAGTTGCGGCGGACGCAGATCGTCGACGGCGATCTGCGTGCCGCCCGGCAGGTTCTCGCGCAACTGCTGGCCCAGTTCGATCAGCAGACGTTCCTTCGGCTCATGCAGATGCACGCTCGTCGGCATGTTCCAGGTGGGCACGAGATGCACGCGCATTGCGGGCGCGAGCGCGGCGCCCTTGATCGGCTCGCCGTTGATCGCCTGCAGCACGAGCAGAATGCCGCGCGCGAAGCCGTCGATTTCATGGCGCGGCGGCTGCATCGTCACGAGCACGAACCAGCTTGCCTGAATCGCGAACAACACCACGGCAGACAGCAACGCCATTCTGCCGAACAGCGTGTTCAGCGGATTTTTCATGCGCTCGGGGCGGCCTCGTCCTCGAAGGGCGCGCTGCTGGCGTCGGGCACGAACACATAGCCCTTGCCGCGTACCGTTTGCACGTAGCACGGATTGGACGGGTCGTCCTCGATCACGCGGCGCAGACGCCAGATCGGCACGTCGAGGCTGCGGTCGCGGAAGGCCAGGTTGTCGCGATGCACGAGGTCGTGAATCAGCACGCGCGACAGCACCTTGTACGGGTTGTTGACGAAAATCTTCAGGAGCGCGAATTCACTGTCGCGCAACGGCAGTTTCGCGTCGTCGCGGGTCAGCGAGCGCGTGGTGAAGTCGAGTTCGAACGGCCCGAAGCGATAGCGCTTGCGCGCTTCGGGCGCGCTCGTGGTAGACGGCCCGCGCCGGCGCAGCACGGTCTGGATGCGCACGAGCAGTTCGCGCGGATCGAACGGCTTGGTCAGGTAGTCGTCCGCGCCGAGCGAGAGGCCGACGATGCGGTCGGCCACCGTGCCGCGCGCGGTCACGAAGATCACCGGAATGTCGTCGCCGGCGGCGCGCAGCGCGGTGAGCGCGCGCAGGCCGTCGGTGTTCGGCATCATGATGTCGAGCACGACGACCGACGGCCGCTCGCGTTCGAGACGGCGCTGCAGATGCGTGCCGTCGTGCAGCACCGACGCATCGAAGCCGTTCGACTGCAGAAACTTGCAAAGCAGATCGCGTACGACCGGATCGTCGTCGACGATGAGGACCTGTGGATTCATGGCGAAATTCTAGATGGGCGCGTGCGGCAGGCGGCCGGGCGTTTCCTTACCAATGCTTACGGTGTGACGCGGGGCTTGCCGGCGCGCGACGCAAGGTGCAACGCTTACCAGCGCTTACTTTAGCACTGCTTCGACGGGCTGCCGGGGTTGTGGCCGGCCGATGCGGCGCACTGCGCCCGCGCACGGAAGCGCGGCGTTTCGAGCCCCGGTTTCAGTGCTCCCGGAGTGGTGGCGCGAGCCCGCGCCCGGTCGCGCCGATCTCGCCGTCGGGCACGAACACGTAACCGCGCCCCCACACCGTTTGCACATAGCGCGGCGCCGACGGGTCCGCTTCGATGAGCCGGCGCAAACGCCAGATCGACACGTCGAGGCTGCGATTCCGATGCGTCTCGTCGTTGCCGCGCAGTTTTTCGAGCAATTGCGCGCGCGTGAGCACGGTCATCGCATGCGTGACGAACACTTTCAGCATCGCGAATTCGCTCGAACGCAGCATGATGCGTTCGCCGTCGCGGCGCAGCTCGCGCTCGGGGAAATTCACTTCGAAGTGGCCGAAGCGATAGGGCGCGCGCTGCTCGGGCGCGCCCGGCGCAACCGTGCCGCGACGCCGCAGCACGGTGCGAATTCGCGCGACCAGTTCGCTCGGTTCGAACGGCTTGCCGAGATAGTCGTCCGCGCCGAGTTCGAGGCCGATCACGCGGTCGATCGGCTCGGCGCGGGCGGTCAGCAGGATCACGGGAAGGTCGTCGCCGGCGACGCGCAACGCCCGCAGCGCGCTGATGCCATCGAGCTCCGGCATCATGATGTCGAGTACGACGAGCGCGGGGCGTTCCTCGAGCAGGCTGCGCTGCAGCGCCATGCCGTGTTCGAGCGCGACGACCTTGAAGCCGCGCCCTTGCAGATATTCGCTGACGAGTTCGCGCACGACGGGATCGTCGTCGACGATCAGGATGGTCTGGTTCATTCAGGGCATCTTAGTGATCCGCGCGGGCCGGGCAAAGCGTGTCCGGCTTTCGAATCCTTTCCGATGTAAGACGTGGCAAGCCGCCGGTGCTTGATGGGGCGGCGCGGGTGGCCGGTGCTGTGCCGGCTGTCGTACGCACGGTTTTGCACGTACGGTTTGCGCGCTGCGCTGCGCTGCGTGGCGAGGGACGCGGCTCAGCCGAGCGTGAGCCCGCCATCGATATGGATCACCTGACCGGTGATGTGACGCGCTTCGCCGGAAAGCAGGAAGGCGATCAGCGCGGCGACGTCGGCCGGCTCGGCGACGTGGCCGAGCGGTGTTGCTTCGGCGGCGCGTGCCCATGCCGCTGCGTTGTCGGCGCTCGGGCCGCGGTCCTTGCGCGTATAGCCGGGCGCTACGCAATTGACGGTCACGCCGCGCGGCGCAAGCTCGGCGGCCGCGGTTTTCGCGAGTGATTCGAGGGCCGCCTTCGCCGCGGCCGTCGCGGCAAACGGCGCGTCCGCGCGATAGCGATGCGCGACGAACGAGCTCACCGCGACCACGCGGCCGCGCCGCGACGTTTCGAGCGCGGGCAGCGCGCGTTTGAGGAGCGCGGCGAACGCGGCCGGCATCGCGGCAAACGCCGCGCCGAACGTGTCGGGGTCGAGTGCGGAAAGAGTCTGGCGTTGCGCGTGTCCGGCGTTGGCGACCAGTTGATCGAGCGCGCCGAAGTTCGCGAGCGTTTGATGGACTACGTGCTCCGCCGCGCCGCGCTCGGCGAGATCGCCGAACACGGTCGCGCAGCGCGCGCCGTTCGCGGCGCATCGATCGGCGACTTGCGCGAGGCGTTGGCGGGAAGCGTCGTCGGCGCCGCGCGCGTGCAGCATCAGCGCGGTGTCCGGCGCGGCGAGACGTTGCGCGAGCGCCGCGCCGATGCCGGAGCCGGCACCGGTAATCAGCACGACGCGCGCGCTGCCGTTGGTGTCGTTGTCGATGCCAGCGTTGGCGTTGCTTGCCTGCTCGCTCATCGCGTCGTTCGGTTCGCCGGGTTGCTCGTTGGATTGCTCGCCGGGCGGATCAGGCCGCTACTGCTTCGCGGCTGCGTTCGACGTCGAGCGTTTCGTCGTGGAACGCCGAGAGCGACTCGCGATGCGCGACGCTGACGATCGCCGCCTTCGGCAGCCGCTCCGTGAACAGGCGGTACAGGCGCGCCTCGTTTTCCGCGTCGAGCGCGCTGGTCGCTTCGTCGAGGAACAGGTAGTCGGGCTTGTGCAGCAGCACGCGCGCGGCGGCGAAGCGCTGCTGCTCGCCCGGCGACAGCACGCGGGTCCAGTGCGCCGATTCCTGCAGACGGTCCGCGTATTCGGACAGATGGCAGGTGACGAGCGCTTCGCGGCATTCGTCGTCGCTATAGGTGTCGGCCGCCGACGGATACGCGAGCGCCGCCTTCAGCGTACCGATCGGCATGTAGCTGACCTGCGGGATGAACATCATGCGCGCGTTGACGGGCGCGTCGATCGAGCCGTCGCCGAACGGCCAGAGGCCCGCGAGCGCGCGCATCAGCGTGCTTTTGCCGGCGCCCGACGGACCGCGCACGAGCCAGCGCGAGCCCGGCCGGATCGCGACATCGCGGATGCGCGACAGCGGGTTGCCGTTCGGCAGCGCGAGTTCGAGGCTGGCGGTGGAGAGCTGGTTGGCGTCGACGAAATGCAGGTTGATGCCGCCGTGTTCGGTGGCCGGCGAGACCGATTCCTTCAGACGCGGCGCATGCATGATGCGCTTGAACTCGCGCAACCGGTTCACGGTGGCGCGCCATTCGACGAGGCTCGTATAACTGTTGATGAACCACGAGAACGAATCGCTGACGGTGCCGAACGCGCTCGAAATCTGCATCAGCACGCCGAACGTGAAGGCGCCCGCGAAGTAGCGCGGCGCGGCGACCACGATCGGGAAGATGATCGCGATCTGGCCGTAGAAGCTCAGCACGAAGGTCAGGCGCTTGGTGTACTTCATCACCTGCCACCAGTTGTCGCGGATGCGGCCGAACAGCGTGCGTGCGTTGTGCTTCTCGGTTTCCATGCCGTTGTAGAACGCGATCTGCTCGGCGTTCTCGCGCAGACGGATCAGGCCGAAACGGAAATCCGCCTCGACTTTCTGTGCCTGATAGTTGATCGACACGAGCGGATGACCGACCTTCTGCGTGACGAGCGAGCCGACCACCGCATACAGCGCAGCAGCCCACACCATATAACCGGGGATATGCAGCGGCATGCCGCCGAGCGAAAGGGTCAGCGCGCCCGCGAGCGACCACAGGATCGTGATGAACGACACGAGCGTGACGACCGTGGAGAGCAGATCGAGCGTGAGCGAAAGCGTGGTGGTGGCGAACGATTGCAGGTCGTCGCTGATCCGCTGGTCGGGGTTGTCGGCGAGGCGGTCGCGCTCGATGCGGTAGAACGCGCTGTCGTCGAGCCACTCGTTCAGGTAGCGCGTGGTCAGCCACTGGCGCCAGCGGAAGCCGAGCATCTGGCGCAGATAGCGGCCATACACGGCGAGGATGATGAAACCGAACGCGAGCCCGCTGAAGATCATCAGCAGGTGCGGGAAGTCGTGGACGTTCTTCTGCTGCAGCGCGTTGTAGAAATCGGCGCTCCAGCGGTTCAGGCGCACGTTGATCCAGACGACGAGCAGGTTCATCACGACGATCGCGATGAGCAGCCCCCACGCCACGAAGCGTTCCTCGGAAACCCAGTAAGGCTTGATCAGGCTCCAGGCGGAGACTTTTTCGTCGGGCGGCAGCGCGGGGCTGGCGGAAGTATTGGATGTCATGAGCGTCCTGGTGATGTGCTGGCCATGGGTCGAGCCGGTCGATCCTCGGTGTCGGGCTGGTCGGGTTGCGCCATGTCGGGCGATCCCGCGACGAGCCGGTCCGTATGCTGGGTTGCCCTGCGGCGGGTCTGCGATGCCTGCCCGGGCGTCGTGCTTTCGTGCTCGGGGCGCGCGACGCCGGACGGGCGCCCGATTCTGGCGTGACGCCCTTAAGCGGGCATTAATTTGCGCCGCCGGCGCGCCCCCGTGTAAGCGCCGCGCATACGGCCTGAAGCGCCGCGCGCGCCGCGTTCGCGGCACCGATCACGGCATTGTGCCAGAGCGTCGGCTCGCGGCGCATCGGCATCGCCATAGAGGGTGCCGGAGCGAAATCGCGGCCGCCTCGGCGCCCCGCTGGTTTGCGGGCGTCCGGCCTTTTATGGTCTAATGACCCGTGACGAAACAGGGGTGCTTCGCCCACGGGCGGCATGATTTCCATGCTGCGGCGGCGAGGCTGAGAGAGACCCTTTGCACCCGATCCGGGTAATACCGGCGCGGGAAGTTTCCGGAAGCAACCGTCTTCCATTCCCCGCCGGGCGGCGCTGGCGCATGACGCGCGCGCATCTTGCCCGGCCGGCTTCACCCGCCGGTTTCGTCCTCGGTACGTGCGTTTTTGGGCCGTACGGAAAGGACTCGATGACCGCCTATTCTTCATACATGTACGTTGCTTCCCGTCACGCCGCCGCAGGCGCGCCGTGCCGCTTTGGCATGGCCCGCTCTGGCGATGCGCTGCGCCGCCTGGCCGTGGAGCGTGCGCGATGAACCGTCCCGCCCGACCCGATTTCTCCGTGCTCGGCGGCGGCCTGTGCGGCCGGCTGGTCGCGTGGCGGCTTGCCGGCGAGGGGCATCGCGTGGCGCTGTACGAGCGCGGCGATGCCGCCGGGACGCAGGCGGCCGC